>NZ_JBJDRK010000020.1:0-65326 GCF_044987405.1 Microbacterium sp. ZW T2_14
CACTGTACCCGAGGCTTCCCGGGGGCTCTCCAGAAACGCGCCGGGCACGGCACGTACCCTGGTCGCATGCCCCGCTTGCAGGCCGATGCCGACCCCAACCTCTGGGTTCCCGTGACCGAATCGCTCGGCTTCCGCGGCCGCCGACACCGCAAGGCGGCGATACGGATGCTGCTGGGCCAGGCCGGTGCCGCCATGCGCGGCCCCGCGGGCGCAGAGCCGGACTCGTCGACCGCCGGTCGACGCCCGGGAGGCGGCGTCGCGGCCTGGGCGATGAGCCAGGCCGCGCCGTTCCTGATGCGCAAGGCTGCCGGCCGCGTGCTGGTGTGGGTGTGGAAGGCCGACGCGGAGCTCGTCGTCGTGATGGCGCAGGTGCAGCAGGCGACGAACGACCTGCGGGCCGCGCGCGCGATGATGCCGATGGAGTACGACGACACCGAGTCGTTCCGCAACCCGTATCTCGGCGTCGGTGAGAAGCTCGAGCTCTCACTGCCGCCCGACCCCCGCACCCCGCCGTTCGCGACGTACACGTGGGACACCGGCACGCACTTCGTGACCGTGACGGCGGTGTGCTCCGACCGCGGGCGCTTCGGCACCGTCATCGGCAGCGTCGACGACCTCGCGCGCACGCTGCGGATCGTCGACGACCTGTCGGTCGGCGAATCGCCCGAGGTGCTGCGCATCGAGCCGAAGAAGTGAGGAGTTCCGCGTCATGACAGAGCCCCGGCATCCCGCCTCCCATCGCCCGCTGCGGATCGGCGTGCAGCTCGCGCCGCAGCATGCGTCGTATACCGCCTACCGCGATGCGGTGCTGCGGGCGGAGGATCTCGGCGTCGACGTGATCTTCAACTGGGATCACTTCTTCCCGCTGACCGAGCCGATGGAGGCCGAGCACTTCGAAGCGTGGACGCTGCTCGCCGCGATGGCCGAGCAGACGGAGCGCGTCGAGTTCGGTCCGCTCGTCAACTGCAACTCGTATCGCAACGCCGATCTTCAGGCCGATATGGCCCGCACGGTCGACCACATCAGCGCTCGTGCGACCGGTACCGGCCGGCTCATCTTCGGCACGGGGTCGGGCTGGGCGCAGCCCGACTACGACGAGTACGGCTATGAGTTCGGCACCGTCGGATCCCGCCTCGACGCCCTCGCCGATGATCTGCCGCGCATCCGCTCGCGGTGGGAGCACCTCATTCCCGCACCGACCCGGCGGATCCCGATCCTCATCGGCGGTCAGGGCGAGCGCAAGACGCTGCGGATGGTCGCGCAGCACGCCGACATCTGGCACACGTTCACCAGGCTCGACGACGTGCCGCGCAAGATCGGGGTGCTCCACGAGTGGTGCGAACGCGAAGGTCGCGATCCTGGCGAGATCGAGCTGTCGACGGGATACACGATCCGCGGCTTCGGCCCGCTTCTGGAGACGGATGCCGCTCCCCGCCTCTACGACCTGGGCTTCCGCCTGATCATCCCGGCGATCGACGGCCCCGACTACGACCTCTCGCCTCTGGCGCCCCTGCTGGAGTGGCGCGATCGGATCAACGGCGCCTGAGGGCGGGGGGCCGGTACGGTAGCGAGGTCCGTACCCGCAGCACGCTCGCGAGAGCACACCCTCAGGAGGCAGTCCATGGGCGCCGTCATCGGAGACATCCTCACGCTCGCCCTCGGTGTGGCGATCAGCCCGATCCCCATCATCGCGGCGATCCTGATGCTGCTGTCGCCCAAGGCGCGCGTGACGGGCACCGGATTCCTGCTCGGCTGGGTGCTCGGCATCGTCGTCGCGGTGACGGTCTTCACGCTCCTGTCGTCGGTCCTTCCCGAGGGGGAGGATGACGCGTCGCAGCCGATCAAGGGCGTCATCCAGCTCGTCCTGGGCGTTCTGCTGCTGCTGCTCGCGCTGCGCCAGTGGCGCGGACGACCGAGAGCCGGAGCGGAGCCGGCTCTGCCGAAGTGGATGCAGGCGATCGACACGATCACGTTCCCCAAGGCCCTGGGTCTCGGCTTCCTGCTGTCGGCGGTCAACCCGAAGAACCTGCTCCTCGCCGCCAGCGCGGGCGTGACCATCGGCGCGGCAGGGCTCGACGGGGGCTCGATCGTCGTCGTGATCGCGGTGTTCACGGTGATCGCGGCATCCACCGTCCTCATCCCCGTCGTCGGCTACCTCTTCGCCGCCGACAAGCTGCGAGGCCCGCTCGACGCGCTGCGGGGCTGGCTCGCGAAGGAGAACGCGGTCATCATGGCCGTGCTGCTGCTCGTCATCGGCGTCGCGATCATCGGCAAGGGCATCGGGAGCTTCTGACCCCGGACCGGCTGGTGCACGTCGGCTTCCGCTGCGGCGGAGACGCCGGACCGTGGCGACCGACACGATCGACCGTTCCGGTTCGCTGGGCGAGCGAGGAACGAGCGGGACGAAACGCGCCTACGCCTGCGGGAACACCTGCGACCAGTCGTCGCGGACGCTCACGACGGTGAAGCCGTGGTCGGATGCCTCAGCCAGCGCCTTCTCCGCGCCACCGTCATAGGGCGCATCGCCGCGGCCGGACTCGTCGTCGTGGTGGACGAGCAGTGCCAGGCTGCGCGGGCTCCCCTGCGCGAACCGCAGCATCGGGATGTCGCCGTTCGAGTTGCCGCCCGCGAGGACCGGTCGCCGTCCCACCCGCGTCCAGATGCGCACCGGCTTCTCGGGCCCGTCGTCGAAGAAGTCGAGCTTGGGGGCGTAGCGCACGACGTTCGCCTCCGCGTCGTAGGTGAGCCCCATGGCCGTGCCGACGACACGCTCGGCCGGGATGCCGTAATACGCCTCGGTCATCGGGCGCATGAAGTCCCGCTCGCCACCCGAGACGATGTACGTCGTGAAGCCGTTCGCCTCGAGCAGCCGGATGAGCTCGACCATCGGCTGATACACGACCTGGGCGTACGGCGCACCGAGGGTGAGGTGGCGGGCATCCCGATAGAAGGCGGTGACGGATGCCGCGTACTCGTCGACGCTCGCACCGCCGGAACTCGCCGTCACCGCGGCGATGAGCACCGCCAGATCCGAGTCGTCTCCGGCGTAGTGCTTGTCGATGGCGGAGGAGAGCCACGCCAGGTCGCCGGTCACCGCCGCCTGGTACGGCTGGCGCTCGGCGAGCGACGGATCGGCGTCGGCGGCGGCCTTCCACTGCTGCAGCAGGTAGACGAGCTGCGTGGGCATCGGCTTCTCGGTCCACAGCGTGCCGTCGTTGTCGAACACCGCGACGCGGGCCTCCGCCGCGACGAAGTCCGGGCCGCCCTCGTCGGTGACGGCGGCGATGAAGTCGAGGATCGCGGTGCGGGTCGCGGTGTCACGCCACGACGGCAGCAGGTCGGTCATGGACGCGACTCTAGCGGCGGACCCGCTCCGGGTCGCGGCGCCGACCGATGCCGTCGGGCTTCCCGTCGCGGAGCTGTGCGACCAGCGCCTGGAGGAATGCCTCAGGCGCGGCATCCGTCCTCTCTTTCATGCGTGCAGCACTACGTGCCAGGACCGATGGCAGTGCACACTTAGCCCGTGGACTCCACTTTCCTCGCCAACCTTTCCTGGTCCCTCGCCGCTCTCGTACACGCCGCGATCGTCATCACCGCCCTGATCGTGATCCCGCGCGGGCGCAAGCCCACGGCCGCGATGGCGTGGATCCTGCTGATCGTGGTCCTGCCCGGCGTGGGCGTGGTGCTGTACCTCGTGATCGGCAGCGTGCGCCTTCCGGCGAAGCGGCGGGCCGAGCAGGCACGCATCGATGCGATCATCCGCGACAGGGTGCAGGCGAACGGGCTCGAGCAGACGGCAGCCGATTGGCCGCGGTGGTTCCAGCGTGTCGTGCAGCAGAACGAGGCTCTGACCGCCCTCCCTGCCTCGTGGGGCAACAGCGCCTCGCTGTACGGCGACTACCAGGCTTCGATCGACGCGATGGCGGCCGAGATCGACACGGCGGAACGCTTCGTGCACGTGGAGTTCTTCATCGTCGCGTGGGACGACACGACGCGCGGCTTCTTCGCCGCCATGGAGCGCGCGGTCGCCCGCGGTGTCACGGTGCGGCTGCTCGCCGACTACGTGTCGACGCGACGCCTCGGCAATTGCAAGGCGACGCTCGCCGAGCTCGACCGCATCGGAGTGACGTGGGCCTGGATGCTGCCGGTGATGCCCTTCAAAGGCAAGTACCAGCGCCCCGACCTGCGCAACCACCGCAAGATCGTCGTCGTCGACGGCCGCACCGGCTTCATGGGCTCGCAGAACCTCGTCTCGCGTGATTACGACTCCGAGAAGAACATCAAGCGCGGCCTGAAGTGGCAGGAGCTCATGACGCGCCTGACCGGCCCCGTGGTCGCATCGGTCAACGCCGTGTTCCTGTCGGACTGGCTCATCGAGACCGGCGACGACCTGTCGGCGACGGAGCACCTCTCCCCCGCCGCGATCGAGGCGGCGGCTTCGGCCGCTGGTGCGACGACGACGGCGGTTGCAGGTGGGAGCGCGGCGGCTGCCGGTGGGAGCCCGGTGGCTGCGGCGGCGGCTGCCGGTGGGAGCGCGGCGGCTGCCGGTGGAAGCCCGGTGGCTGCCGCTGCGGCCGGCGCGACCGCGGCGCCCGCGGCCGACGGGCTGCTGTGCCAGGTGGTGCCGAGCGGGCCCGGCTACGACACCGAGAACAATCTGCGCCTGTTCCTCTCGCTCATCTACGGCGCGACCGAGAAGGTCATCCTGACGAGCCCCTACTTCGTGCCCGACGAGGCGATGGTCTACGCGATCACGAGTGCGTGTCAGCGGGGGCTGGAGGTGCAGCTGTTCGTCTCCGAGATCGGCGACCAGTTCATGGTCTGGCACGCGCAGCGCTCGTACTACACCGCGCTGCTCGAGGCGGGCGTGCGCATCTTCCTCTATCCCGCGCCGTTCATCCTGCACTCGAAGCACTTCTCGATCGACGACGACATCGCCGTCATCGGCTCGAGCAACATGGACATCCGCTCGTTCAGCCTCAACAGCGAGGTGTCGCTGATGGTCCGCGGCGCATCGTTCGTCGCCGGCATGCGCGAGGTCGAGCAGGGGTATCGCGCCGCGGGCCGCGAGCTCACGCTCGAGGAGTGGCGGCGCGAGCCCGCCAAGGCCACCTTCCTCGACGGCCTCATGCGTCTCACCTCCGCCCTGAACTAGCGAGCGGGACGGATGCCGCGGGCCCGCGGCATCCGTTCCCCCTCCCTAGCGCCGCAGCTTCTCGTCGAAACAAGGGATTCTCGCCGAAACCGAGAGCGACGTCCCCTGTCTCGGCAAGACTCCCTTGGCTCGATGTTTGCTCGTGTCCTCCACAGAGGTGTGAGCCGCCTGCGAGGGGCATGTTCGTCCACATCCGGCCGCGATCAGCAGCCTGCTGGGCGATCGGGGGCGCAGGCTCGGGACATGACCGCCGAACTTCCCGCCACGCTGCTCTTGCACGGAGGGTTGCCGCTTCACGCCGTGCGACGGGATCGCGACAGCCGACTGCACCGCATCCGTGCGGGCGTTTACATCGCCGCAGATGTCTGGGCCGAGCTGAAACCCTGGGAGCGATACCGCGTGCGCGTGCTCGCCGTCGCCCGCACGTGGAAGACGCCGGTGTTCTGCCTGGAGTCGGCAGCGGTGCTGCAAGGGCTTCCGATCTTCGGTGAGCCGTCGCACATCCACGTGCTGAGCGCGGGCGGCAGGTCGTGGTGCGAAGGGGATGTGATCGTGCACGGTCACGCGGATGCCCGCGAGATGGCGGATGTCGGCGGCCTGAGAGTCACGTCCGTCGCGGATACGGCGGTGGATCTGGCTCGTGTGCTTCCACCGGCCCTCGCGCTGGCGGTCGTGGATGCGGCCGCCCGCCTCCTCCAGGCGGACGGCGTCGCGCTCGACGTGAGTGAACGCGGTCGTTCCCAGTCGAATCGGCGGGGTGTTCGACAACTCGACTGGGTGCAGGCGCGTGCGACCGAGCAGTCCGAATCGCCGGGCGAATCGGTGAGCAGGGCGGTCATCGAGTGGCTGGGCTACGAACAGCCGGAACTGCAGCGCGAGTTCTCGTACGAAGGCGTGATCGACCGTTCGGACTTCTACTGGCGTCGCCTGCGGATCATCGGCGAGTCGGACGGATACGGAAAGTATGACGCCCACGACCCCGCAGCCATGAAAGCCCACTTCGTTCGCGAGAAGAAGCGCGAAGACCGCCTGCGGCGGCACGAGGGCGGCTTCGCCCGCTGGGACTGGGGTGACACGATCAGGTTCGCGCAGCTCGACGACAAGCTGCGCGACGCCGGTCTGACGCCGCTGCACCCTCGAGAGCCGCGGTTGCTGAGCACTCTGGGGCGGAACCCCCGGTCGTTCGCGAGGCCCACGGCATCGTCGTAGCGCTCCCGTCGGTTCTGACCTGTAGCAACCTCCCGTCGCCGTCCCGCCACCGGCGAGTCGACAGGCGACGGCGCCGCTGCGCTCAGACGCGAGCGACGCGGGGCTGGCATGCGACCGGGATCCGCGGATGCCGGGGCCGGGGCCGGGGTCAGTCACGCCGAGCCCGGGTTCCGCGCGGCGAGACCGGGGATTCTCGCCGAGACCGGGGGCGACGCCCTGCGTTTCGCGAGAAATCCCTTGTCTCGCCGAATCCGGCGGCGGCCGGACACTGCAGCCCCAGGAGACCCGGGTTCCGCGCGGCGAAACCGGGGATTCTCGCCGAGACCGGGGGCGACGCCCTGCGTCTCGCGAAGAATCCCCTGTCTCGCCGAATCCGACGGGCAACCGCGCGACGGACACGCGCCTGAAGGGGACGGATGCCGCGGGGCCGCGGCATCCGAGTCCCCTCGTGTCAGACCTTGAGGTTCTGGCGGGGGACGACGACCTCGCGGATGATCAGCAGGATCGACGCCATCACCGGCAGCGCCACCAGGACGCCGACGATTCCCGCGAGCGCCCCGCCGGCCAGGGCTCCGATCAGCACCAGGGCGGCGGGGATCGCGATCGCCTTGTTCATGACACGGGGGCTGATGACGTACGACTCGAGCTGGATGTAGATCAGGTAGGCGACGAAGAAGATGAGGGCCTGCGTCGGACTGCTGAACAGCGCCACGATCGAGGCGAAGATCCAGAAGATCACCGACCCGAACAGCGGGATGAGCGTGATCACGAACGCGATGACGGCCATGAGCGCGGGGAAGGGCAGCCCGATCGCCAGATGCAGGATGAAGACGGCGCCGGCGTTGAGCGACGAGAGGATCACCGACCCGATCAGCGCGCTGCCCACGGAGCCCGTGATGCGCTCGGTGAGGTTCGCCAGGCGAACGCGGCTGTGCGCCGGCGCAAGGGCGTAGAGGGCCTGCTTGGCCGCCGAGAGCGAGGCGAGGAAGTACAGGGTGAGCGCGATCACGATGAAGCTCGCCGAGATCCCGGCCACGAAGCCCACGCCCACCGCCAGCACACCCCCGCCGAGCATCGCGATGGTCGACGGGGTCGAGATCCAGTCCGCGAGCTGACCCATGCCCGCGACGATCGCCGCCTGCGCGTCGGGCGTGAGTTGCGCGAACCAGTCCGACTGCGGGATGTTCTCGATCCCCTCGGGGATGGCCTCCACCAGCTGCACGATCTGGGCGATGACGGGCGGCAGCACGAAGACGAAGAACGCGACCGCCACGAGCGCGAAGCCGCAGAACACGATGGCGATCCCGGCGCCGCGCTTGACCCTGTGGCGCTCGAGCATCCGCACGATCGGGTCGAGCCCGAGTGCGAGGAACATCGCCAGCACGATGTAGACGAGGATCGTCGAGATCGAGCCGATCGCCGATCCGAGGACGAGGGCGGCAAGCACGCCGATCGTCACGAGGAAGCCGGTGCCCAGTGGATGCTCCAGCGCGGCGAGCACGTTGGAGAAGCGACGCGGGCGCTCTGGGACGACCGCAGGGAGCACGTCTGAGTCGAGTCCCTCGGGTGCGTCCGTCATGGGAACATGATGCCGTCTACCCGCCACGAAATCATCCACTTTGCGTCATGTCTCTCCGGCGTGTTTGGCGGTAGTCTCCCGACCAGAGCACCGCGAGGGACGCGGTGCGACAACTTCACAACGACGGTCGAGACCGTCGAGAAAGCTGGTATCCATGGGCGGCTTCTGGGATTTCATCGCCTGGATGTTCTGGATCTTCGTGTTCGTCGCGTACCTGATGGTGATCTTCTCGATCATCGGCGACCTCTTCCGCGACGACAAGCTCAGCGGATGGCTCAAGGCCGTCTGGATCCTCTTCCTGATCTTCGTGCCCTTCCTCACCGCACTGGTGTACCTGATCGCACGCGGGAACGGGATGCAGAAGCGCTCGATCGCGCAGGCACAGGAGCTGCGCTCGGCGCAGGACGCGTACATCCGCCAGACCGCGGGCTCGGGAGCGAGCGCCGCCGACGACATCGCCAAGGCGAAGACGCTCCTCGACTCGGGTGCCATCACCCAGGCCGAGTTCGACGGACTGAAGGCAAAGGCGCTGGCGGGCTGACCGCCACCGGAGAGGGAGAAGACATGACGACCTTCGACTACGGCCCCATCGAGTTCTACGCGATCGCCTTCGAGGGCGACCGCCCGGGGCCGGCGGTGCTCCAGGCCATCGACGACCTCGTCGCCTCGGGCACGGTCAACGTGCTGGACCTCGTCTTCGCGCGGCGATCGCCGGAGGGCGAGCTCGAGATCCTCGAGCTCTCCGACACGGTCGACGACGGCGCGCCATCGCTCGACCTCGCGGGTCTCGCAGGACAGGACGACATCCTGTTCCTGGCCGAGAACCTCGAGGCCGGTTCGTCGGCGGCGATCCTCGTGATCGAGCTGCTGTGGGCGAAGGCGTTCGCGTCGGCGCTCTACGACGCCGGCGGTGCCGTCATCGCGCGGGAGGGCATCCCCGCACCGATCGTGAACGCGTTCCTCTCCGAGAACGCCGACTGAAGGAGCAAGACATGCCACTGAGAAGAATGGGACGCCCCGGGCTGATCGGCCTCGCCGCTCGTACCGCCGTCGTTGCCGGCACCGCCACCGCGGTGTCGGGCGGCATGCAGCGCCGTCAGCAGGAGAAGGCGTACGGCGCCCAGGAGCAGCAGGCGTACGAGGCCCAGCAGCAGCAGGCCGCGATGGATGCCGCCGCCGCACAGGCCGTGGCGAACGCGCAGGCTGCCGCACCGGCGCCCGCCGCCGCGCCGGCTCCTGCCGCCGACGACATGATGGCGAAGATCACGCAGCTCGCGCAGCTGCACGCGCAAGGCATCCTCTCGGACGAGGAGTTCGCCGCCGCGAAGGCCAAGCTGCTGTCCTGACAGCCGCTTCGCACGATGAGGGCCGCGTCCATCCGGACGCGGCCCTCAGTCCGTCTCCGCTCGGTCCCGGCCGTCAGACGCCGCTCCCGTCAGCAGCCGCGCCCTCAGCCGCCGGGACGTTCGTCGCCGCCGTCGCCGAGCGCGCCGTGCCCTTCGCCCGAGGGCCGCTCGCCCGACGGTCCTCCTCCGCGGGCCCCGCCTGCGCCCGCGCCACCGTGCTCGCCGGCGCCACCGTGCTCGCCCGCGCCACCGTGCGTACCCGCACCCCCGTGGTCGCCGGCCCCGCCGTGGTTGCCGGCCCCGTCGTGCTCGCCCGTCCCACCGTGCTCGCCCGTCCCGCCGCGCGCGTTCTGCGCGGTGAGCGCCTCGATCTTCTCCATCAGCAGTCGCACCTGGGCCCGGGTCGCCGGCTCCTGGTCGTCATGCTCGCGTGAGGCGCGCTCCAGGACCCACGAGGCCAGCGTCGCGGTGATCACGCCGGCCAGTGCCACCCCGCCGAGCATGAGGCCCACCGCGACGAGGCGGCCGGCATCCGTCATCGGCGTGTAGTCGCCGTATCCCGTCGTGGTGACCGTCACGCACGACCACCAGAGCGCGATGCCGAACGTCGTGATGTTCGCGTCGGGCGAGTGGCGCTCGGCTTCGAGCACGGCGAGCGACGCGATGTAGGTGAGGATGATCGAGGCTCCGGCGCCGTACACGAGGATCTGCGTGCGCAGCACCCCGCCCGCCGTCGTCCTCATCCCGGGGAGCTTGGTCAGGAACTGCAGCAGCCGCACCAGACGCAGGACCGGGATCAGCGCGAAAGTCAGCGCTGCCAGGTGGTGGCGGAACCAGTGGAGCCGGTGCTTGGCGAGCGACAGGCGCACGAGGTAATCGGCGATGAACATGGCCCACGTCACCAGCACCACCGTCGACGCGATCACGCGGCCCGGCCCCTGCAGGTCGGCGATCACGCGCCATGAGTAGGCGACCAGATAGGCGAACGACGCGATGATGAGCGGCAGCGCGGTGCGCTTGTGCCAGGCGGACTCCTCCACATGCGAATTGTGCCCCCGGATGCCGCCGCCCGGCCGCACCGGCGCGCCCGAGGCTGTGCGCAATGCGCGAGGGGGACAGTGCACCCGCCGCGGTCGGCTCGCACCGCGGCGGTCGCCGGACGAGCGCGCCGACCGATATCGTGTGCCCATGCCCGGCCCCACCGCCGCCTCGCCCGCACCGGCCACTCCCCCGGGACCTCAGCTCACCGTCCGCCGGCTGGCGCTGCTGTCGATCCCCGCCATCCTCATCGGCGTGCTGTCCGCTCTGTCGCTCCGACTGCTCGATCTCATCGCGGGTCAGCTCGACGGGGTGCTGTGGACGATCACGCCCCAGGCGCTCGGCATCGCCCCCGACTCTCCCTGGTGGATCTTCACCGTGCTGACGGCCACCGGCATCGCCGTCGGACTCGTGGTCTGGCTCGTTCCCGGCCATGCCGGCCCCGACTCGGCGACCAC
Source organism: Microbacterium sp. ZW T2_14 (assembly GCF_044987405.1). NCBI lineage: Bacteria > Bacillati > Actinomycetota > Actinomycetes > Micrococcales > Microbacteriaceae > Microbacterium > Microbacterium sp. ZW T2_14. The sequence goes on from NZ_JBJDRK010000020.1 coordinate 10,786, forward strand.
GGAGCTCGCCGCGGCCCCGCTGCCGCTGGGGGTGCTGCCGGGCCTCTTCGTCGTCGTGCTGCTCAGTCTCGCCGGGGGCGTGAGCCTCGGTCCCGAGAACCCGATCATCGCGGTCAACGTCTCGCTGGCGATCGCGCTGGTCGCGCGCATCGCCAAGGCGGTGCCGCCCCAGCTCGTGGGCGCGCTCGCGATCTCGGCGACGGTCGGCGCCCTGTTCGGCACGCCGGTCGCCGCGGCGCTCGTCTTCACCGGCATGGTCGGCGAGTTCAAGATGGGCGGCTCGCTGTGGGACAAGCTGTTCCTGCCTCTCGTTGCGGCCGGGGCCGGCTCGGTGACGACGTACCTCCTCGGCGGCGGGTTCGGCGCGACGGCGCCGCTCCCGCCCTACGGGTCGCCGCAGGCCTTCGACCTGCTCGTCGGCGCCATCGTCGCGTGCGCGGCAGCGGCGTTCGGGCTCGTGGGCATCTACCTCTTCCCGCTGGTGCATCGCGCATTCCACGCGCTCCGGCATCCGCTGCTCTACATCACCCTCGGGGGTGTGGTGCTGGGGCTCCTCGGCATGATCGGCGGGCCGATCACGCTGTTCAAGGGTCTCGAGCAGAGCGGCGAGCTGCTCGCCGACCCCGGCGCGTATTCACCCGCCCAGCTGTCCGTGATGCTGCTCGTGAAGATGGCGGCACTCGTTGTCGCGGCATCAGCCGGGTTCCGCGGCGGCCGGATCTTCCCGGCGGTGTTCCTCGGGGTCGCGGCAGGCCTCCTCGGCGCCGCGCTGCTTCCCGGCCTGCCGCTGTCGCTCGCGGTCGCCTGCGGAGTGCTCGGCCTCGTCCTCGCGATCGCCCGCGACGGCTGGGTGGCGCTCTTCGTGGCCGTCGCGATGGTCGGCGACGTGACCGTGCTGCCGATGCTCTGCATCATCGTGCTGCCCGCCTGGCTCGTCGTCACGTGGGCGCGCGAGATGCTGATCACCCCCGCCGATCTCGCCCGCGAACGCCCGGAGGCGCCCCTCCCGTGGGCGCGCGCCGGCTCAGCCCACTGACGTCGCCTGCGAGCGCCCGGAGGCGTCCCCTCCCTGGCCCGGAGCCCGCTCAGCCTGCTGAGGCGCGTCCTGACGCGCGTCCTGCACCAGGGCGGCGGCGTTGCGGATGAACAGCACGATCCAGGTGAAGACCAGGATGCCGGCGACGAGCTCGACCGCCGTCAGCGTGTAGTAGCCGATGAAGAAGAACACTGCGAGCAGCAGGGTCACCGCGAGGAACAGCCACCCGAGGGCGACGAAGGCCCGCGGCATCGACGGGATCCAGCGCGGCAGCGCGATCACGAGCACGGCGAAGGCGACCACCATTCCAGAGGCGACGCTGGTGTGGAGCGCGAAGAAGCGGTCGACAGGGAAGAGGCCGACCATCCCGAGGAACACACCGACCACGATGAGCGTGATCCGCACTCGGGCGATGCCGTGCGGGTGGGACGTGGGGATGCCGCGCGTGGAGTACCTCGCCAGGGTGGTCACGAGGAAGCCCGCGACGATGATCGTGATGTTGAAGGCGAACGCCGAGACGTTGGACGACATGCCGAGAGCGCTGAGATTGTCTTTCCACCAGTTCGGGTCGCTGGCGGTCAGCATGCTGGCGAGGACGCCGAAGACGAGGAACGCCGCGAGCACGACGGCCAGCAGCTGCAGATCCATGTGCGTCGCCGAGTAGAACGCGAGATACGCCGTCATGGCCGAGGTGGCGCCCGCGAGGATCAGCACCGCCAGAGGGAACACCTCGGCTCCGATGAACGCATCCTCGAGGATCACGGCCAGCAGCGTCCAGCCGAGGAGCGCGATCACGGCGTGTGCGAACGCCAGTGCCGCGACGTCCACGTAGTCCAGCGGTTTCAGACGCCGGTGCACGCCCTGCCGGTGGACGAGGGTGCGTCCGCCGATCACCGCGAGGAACGCCACGATGCCTGCCCCGATGGCTGCGAACTGCCCCACCGAGCCGGGTCCGGAGATCGGCGCCGCCTGGAACTGGAACGCGACCAGGGCGGCGAGCGCCACGAGGACGAACGAGCCCGCACCTGCGGCGAGCGCGAGCGACTCGAGGGAGCGCTCGCTGAACCGGTCGAAGACGCGCTGCCGGGCCGGTGCGGGCGCCGGCTCCGGCGGCGGCCCGTCGGGCGAAGGCAGATCGAGCGAGGTCTGGGTCATGGCTGCCTCCGTGAGTGGTGCGGTCGGTATCGGGCGTCGGGTCAAGACGGGGACAGCGGGTCGCGCGCCGCCGAGGCGGGGGTCGCCGTGCGATCGCCCGACAACCACCGCAGCCACAGCGATCCCGGGTCGCCCTCCAGCACCAGGGCGCGGACGAAGAGCGTCAGCGGGATCGACAGGATCGCGCCGAGCGGCCCGATCACGAACGTCCAGAAGATGACCGAGAAGAAGCTCAGCGTGAGGCTGAGGTCGACGGCGTCGCTGACGAACTTCGGCTGCACGAGCACCTGGAGCACCACGTTGACGACGCAGTAGATCGCGATCACGGCGAGCAGCATCGGCCATCCGCCCACCACGAAGGCGAGCACGGCCGGCGGGATGAGTCCGAGCACGAAGCCGATGTTGGGAACGAAGTTCGTGACGAACGCGAGCACGGCCCACACGATCGGCGCCGGCACCCCGAGCGCCCACAGCGCGAGACCGTCGATGATCGCCACGACCGCCCCGAACGAGGCATTCACCACGTAATAACGACGGATGCCGGTGTTCAGGCGTCCGATCCGGGCCAGCACCGGACGCCGCGGGGCGCCGAACACGCGCTCGGCATCGCGGTATCGGGCGGCGTCCGCGGCCATGAAGATGATGTACGACACGACGAAGAAGAGGGCGGTCGCGACGCCGATGACCGTGCCGCCGACGCTGGTGACGAGCCGCGCGATCGCCGAAGGGTCGAGGACGGATGCCGCGGCATCCGTCGCCTCCTGATCGAGCCCTGCGGACTGCAGCCATGCCACGAAGCCGTCGACGCTTCCCCGCAACTGGTCGAGGTAGTCGGCGACGAGGCGGGCGAACTGCACCCCCGCCACCCACAGCAGGAGCCCCATCACCACGAGGATGAGATACGCGACGACGATGACCGCGGTGGTGCCCGTCCAGCGGGGCCAGCCGCGGCGTTCGAGCGGACGGCGCACCGGCTCGCAGATCACGACGAGCACGACCGCGAGTGCCAGCGGACCGATGAGGCTCCGAGCGAAGTACACGCCCGCCAGCACCACCACGGTCGTCGCCAGCACGACGAGGACGCGGATGCCCGGTGACAGAGCGGGAGGCGGAGGCGCTGGCACGGGGCGGGTCACGCGGTCAGGGTACCGACTTTCCGGCACGGCGGCGTGGAAAGCCACGCTGTCGGCTACGGCGGGTCTCGACCCTCCACGGCGTGAGGCGTGCGACGCGGTCCTGTCAGCCGGACGCTGTCGCCGACCGACCGCCAGTGCCACACTGAGGCCATGTCACTGACGGATTCGAGTCCCATCGCGCAGAGCTGGGCTGCTCCGCGATCGCTCCAGCAGCACTTCGACGACGGGCGGGCCGCGCGCGAGCGGTCGCCGCGCGAATCTCTGGCCGACCTTCCGGCGGGCGATCGCGATCCCATGGGGATCCTGGACCGCCAGGACGAGGTGCGCGTCCCCGAGCTCGTGCCCATCCGCACCGAACGCATGGCGGCGAGCCCGTTCGCGTTCTATCGAGGCACCGCCGCTCTGATGGCGGCCGACCTGGCACGCTCGCCCGGGACGGACCTCCTCGTGGGATCGTGCGGTGACGCACACGTCTCGAACTTCGGCCTGTACGCGTCGCCACAGCGCACCCTCGTCTTCGACCTCAATGATTTCGACGAGTCCGCGTGGGCCCCCTGGGAATGGGACGTCAAGCGGCTGGTGGCGAGCATCGTGATCGCCGGCCAGTCCACCTCCCGCGACGACGCCGTCATCCGGGATGCCGGGCTCGAGGCCGTCCGCACGTACGCACGATCGCTCCGGGCGGGTGCGAAGCGAAGCCCGCTCAAGCGCTACTACGACCGGTTCGATGCGCTTGCCGCGGCGCGGGCCGTCGACGACGAGACGCGGGACGTCATCGACGGTGCCGTGCACGAGGCCGAGAAGCGCACCGGCAAACGGGCCGCCCGCAAGCTCACGACGATGACGGATGACGGCCGGGTGGTCTTCGTCGAATCCCCGCCGACGATGACGCATGTCGGGGCGATCATGGAGGATCGCGTGCTCCGGGTGCTGGACCAGTTCCGGGACTCCATCAGTGTCGACATCCGCGCGCTGCTGCAGAAGTACTCGCTGTCGGACCTGGCGATGCGTGTGGTGGGCGTCGGCAGCGTCGGCACGCGATGCTTCCTGATGTCGATGCAGGACGGTGACGAAGGCGTTCTGCTGCTGCAGGGCAAGGAAGCGGGCCAGAGCGTCCTGGTCGAGCACGGCGGCGTCGAGCAGCCGCCGGCCGTGGCCCGCTACATCGAGGAGCACGGCGAGGGTGGACGCGTCGTGGCGATGCAGCGGATCCTTCAGGCCGTCTCAGACCCCTTCCTCGGCCACGTCCGGCGGACGCCCGAGGGTGCCCAGCGGGACTTCTACGTCCGGCAGTTCCACGACAAGAAGGGCGGGTTCGACATGGACACGCTCGACGATGCGTCTTTCCGCTGGTATGCCGTCGCCTGCGCCGCCACGCTGGCGCGTGCCCACGGTCAGTCGCCCGATGCATCCGCGGTGGCCGGGTACGTCGGTCGCGGACGCGTCGTCGGCGAGGCGATCCTCGAGTGGTCGTACGCCTATGCCCGCCTGTCGCACGCGGACTGGGAGCTCTTCCGCCGCCACCGCAACGTCGACCCCGCCGCCGGCTGACCGCTATCCGGTTGCCGAGGGGTGCGAGGCCAGCCACTCGCCGGCGACGCGCTTGGTGACCTTCAAGAGCCAGGCGTCCGTCACGACCTCGCGCAGCAGTGCCGGATCGATCGCGTCGAGACGCACGAGCACCGCCGGGTACCCGTCGAAGTGCGGGATCGTGAAGAAGACGTCGGGGTAGGTCTCGAGCAGCGCCTGCTTCACCTGCTGCCCGTCGGTGCGGACCCCCACCACTCCGCCGGGCGGCCATTCCCGCCCCAGCGCCGCGAGCTGCTCGAGGTCCCGGCCACTGGGACCGCGCTGCCACACGAACGCCCCCGCGGGCGTGCGCCAGCTCGCTCCACCACGGTGCCCGTCCGCCTGCTCGATCACGCCCGGGAGATCGAGCGCGATGGCGCGGACGTCGTCGAGAGTCGCCATGCCCCCATCATGCGCCCGATCGTCGCCCCGATCGATACTCCACAGGTGTCCGGTTCGACGATGCGCGGTAGCCTCTGAGTACCCGGACGAGCGCCTTCCGTCGCGCTGCGGGGGAGGAGGCTCGCCAGATGCCACGGACCGTGCGCCCCCTCGTCCGCCGTCTCGTCGCGGGGGTGACCGCGGCACTGCTCGCCGTCACCGGAGCCGTCGTCGGCGGAACGATCGCGGCGCCACCCGCCGCGGCTGCCTACCCCGAGTCGGTCAACCCCTTCGCGATCGCGGGCGGATTCACGGTGTACGCACGCGAGGACGCACTCCTGCAGAACCAGGAGACGGAGGGCAGCATCGCGGTGGGCGGCACCGCGACCGTCGCTCCCAGCGCGAGCCAGTACACGATCATCCATGTGTCGGCGGGAACCGGTGACTACGACCTGCCGACGGTCGACGGCGATCCCACGCGCTTCCTCGTCGGCAAGTACAGCACCGCGAGCACGGGCATCCTCGCGATCACGAGTGAGGGCACGAGCGAACCATCGCTGTGGGGCGACCTCAAGATGGTGCAGCGCGATGGCGGGTGGCAGGCGTTCACCCGCGCCGACTGGCTGCGCCTGAACCAGAACTCGTCCAACGTCGATCAGACGCCGCTGATCGACGCGACCCACCAGAAGTATCCGGACCATGCCGCTCCCCCAGTGGGCCCCGCCGGTGACAACAGCATCTACACCGCGAACACCTCCGCCACCGCCGTGGCCGACTACGTCGAGGCGAACCGGGATGCCTCGTGGGAAGAGGCGAGCAGCTGTCTCGACGACATCGCCGACCCGGTGGGCGACATCGGCTACCCGGTCGAGGTGGCGGAGGATGCCGGCAGCCGCATCGTCCTCACCCCGTTGAGCCGGGATCAGCCCAACATCGTCGACTACGCGGACATCGCGGGCGCGGCCCTCATCCAGTTCTCCCCCGGCCCCACGCCGGGCGTCTCCAATCCGCTCGTCATCCGGGTGCCCGCCGGCACCACCGAGGTCATCGGTGCTCGAGCCGACCCCCAGGGAGACTTCTCGCCGTACATGCTGTGGGACCTGTCGCAGCTGACGGGCGACGTCACCGTGACCGCGGCGGAGGCGCGCATCGACGGCTCGATCTACGCGCCCGAGGCGTCGGTGACGGTGAACGCCGCGCCTCTCGACGGTCAAGTGGTCGGTCGCAACGTGATCCTGCAGGGCGGCGAGGTCCACTCGTTCCTCTTCTCGAGCGAGATCTCCTGCGCCGCCGACAGCGGCACATTCGCGGTGCGCAAGCAGCTGTCGGGCATCGAAGCGGCCGATCTCCCCGAAGGCACGACGTTCACCGTAAACTATCGCGCGGTCGATCCCGACGGCACTGCCTCGGTCGGCACGCTCGAGGTGCCGGCGGACGGCTCGCCCATAGCGGCCGGGGAGCAGTTCCCGATCGGCACCGTCGTCACCTTCGACGAGATCGAGCCCGAGAGCGTTCCGGGGTGGCAGTGGGGCGAGGCATCCATCGCCCCGAATCCGCTCACGATCGGCACCGGCACCGCCGACGTGGTCGTCACCAACTCCGCGACGCCGGTCACGGGCACCTTCAGCGTCACGAAGTCCGTCGTCGACCTCTCCGACGGCGAGCCCGGCCCTCCGTCAGCAGAGACCGTGCCCGTGCATTGGGCCGCGTGGTTCGGCGGAGCACTGCTCGACGAGGGTGACCTGGACGTCCCCTTCGACGGCACCGTGATCGCCGTCGGTGAGCAGTTCCCGGTCGGCACGCGCATCATCCTCACCGAGAACCTGGAGGGGATCGACCCTCCCGCGGGGTATGAGTGGGGCACCGCCGGGTGGAATCCCGGCCAGACCTTCGTCATCGGGGACACCGACACCGTGGCCGTCGAGCTCACGAACACGGTGACACCCGTAGAGGCCGAGCGCACGATCACGATCGTGAAGGCGGCGACCGGCGCGGCCGCCGATCCCGCCTTCGGCTATGCGGTGAGCTACAACAATGGTCCCGGCACCCGCGCGACCATGCCCCTGCCCGTCGGAGACCCCCAGCCCCTCGACGTCGACCCCGACGCCGAGGACCTGGAACTGGCCGAGCTCCTCCCCACCCTGAACGGCACTCCGGTCGACCCGGCCGCCTGGGAGCTCCCCGTCATCGATGTCACGGTCGACGGCGTGGTGAGCCACTTCACGCCCGAGAACTTCGAGGGTGCGGGACCGCTCGAGACGGCGATCGTCGAGATCCCGCTGCCCGAGACCGGAGACATCTCGATCACGGTGACGAACGCCCTCCGCGAGGGGACCTTCACGATCTCGAAGGCGTTCGAGGGGATTCCGGCCGAGCTCGTGCCCGCAGGCCTCGAGTTCACCGTGCGATGGGCGGCGGTCACGCCGACCGGCGAGACCGAGAGCGGCGTCCTGCGGGTGCCCGGCGACGGCACGCCCGTCAGCCCCGTCGATGACACCGGCGCCGTGATGACCTTCCCCTACGGCACCGTCGTCACCTACACCGAGGAGCCCCCACCCGCATTGCGCCATGTCTCGTGGCTCCAGGCGCGGTTCGATCTCGCACGGCTGGTGATCGGCCAGGACGACCAGGCCATCGTCCACTCGACGCTCACCAACGACGCCTCCCTGCTCCGCGGCACGTTCCTCGTGCAGAAGGATCTCGCCGGCATCGACGCCGACCAGCTGCTCGTCGACTCGTTCATGGTCGACTACGTTGCTCACACCCCGGGGCAGATGCCGACGGCGGGTCGCTTCGTGCTTCCTGCCGACGGCACGCCCGCCGGCCCCGTCGATGACGCCGGCAACCCGATCCGATTCCCGATCGGCACGATCGTGAACCTGATCGAGGAAGATCCCGAGGCACCAGCCCTCCCGCCCGGGTACGAGTGGAGTCAGACGACATGGAGCCCGTCGAGCTTCGTCGAGATCGGCCTGGGCGAGACGCCCGTGCTCGAGGTGACCAACTCGGTGGTCGCGCTCACGCGCTTCGCCGTGACGAAGGTCGTCGACGGAAACGGCTCGTCCGCTGTTCCCGCGGGCACCACGTTCCCCTTCGACTGGTGGCGTGACGCCGAACCTCAGACGCGCGTCGAGCTGACACCGAACGTCCCGGTGCTGTCGCCGTACTTCCCGGTCGGAACGATCCTCGAAGTCCAAGAGGTGCCGTTGCCGGCGATCCCCGGCGTCGACTGGGGTGAGCCGGTGTGGACCGTCGACGGCGAGACCCTCGTGCCCGAGCCGAACGGACGCACGCTGCTGCCCATGTCGATCTCGCGCGACCCGAAGGTCGCCGAGCTGACGCTCACGAACACGGCGACCACCCGGCCGCTTCCGGCCACCGGCGGCGGCGCGATCTCACCGCTCGTGCCTCTCGGCGCGGTCGTGCTGATCGCCCTGGGCGGGCTGCTCGCGACACGACGCACGCGGCGCGCGTGACGCTTGTGACAGGCTGACGATCGGCATCCGAGTGCCGCGGAGGGGACGTGATTCGTCCTCTCCGCGGTCGCGCGGCGATCAGCCCGCGTGCGCGCGGGCAGCGTTCGCCGGCGTGAGCGGCTCCGCCGAGAACGTCAGCACTCGTCCCTCACGGAAGGGCTCGACGATCTCGAAGTTCTCGAACGCGATGCCGCCGGGAATGGCGGCCTCACTCATCCAGTACGTGTAGCGGCCGTTGACCTGCGCCACGAGCGCCGGGTCTGGATGGTCGGCACGCCAGGACTGCACGGCCGGCCGGCCCACGTAGCGCCAGTGGTCCTTCGTGCCCGGTGCGTGCCGGGCGAGATGGGGCTCCGGCTCATCAGGGCGCGCCGACACGGTGACGGCGTGCCCGTCGCGCGCGAGCCGACCCACGCCGAAGCGCGCGTGCTCGGCGAAATGCACGTCGGTGTAGTCCGGCCACAGTGCGCCGGCGGTGACCTCCTCAGCGGCCAGGCGCAGCGTCCGCAGTCGCGCCCAGTTGCCCATGGTGGCGGTCAGGATGCAGGCCTCGAGTTCGGCCGACCCCGGCTGCCGGAAGGCGGCGAGCGAGATCTCGTGCGGCCGATCGGCCCGGAAGACCGCCTGCACCCGCACGTTCGCGCCATTCGCGAACGGCTCGACGCACAGGTCGACGGTGAGGGTCTCGACCCCGCCTTCGACCCGGACGAGCCCGCGCGAGGGCTGACGCGGATCCCGCGGCCTGGCGTCGTCCGCATCGTCGGTCGACCAGATGCGCAATCCGGCCGCGTCGTCGAGTCGGCTGTGCTCGAGCTCGGAGAAGCCGCGGTCCCTGCTGCCGGCCGGCACCGGCTCGACGGCGATGAAGTTGAGCAGCCGGTCGCGCGGGTGGCCGAGGTACGGCGTGTACAGCCGCAGCAGACCGCGCGGCCCCGGCAGCGGGTGAAGTCCGAGTTGGATGCCGTCGGGATGCCCCCACCGCGGCTCACGGTCTCCGGCGATCGGCGACGGGCGCAGCCATCGCTCGTCGGCGGCGGCCTCGGTCCATTCGCGGCCTTCGCTGTCGCGCGGCATCCGTCCCCTTCCCTGTGCCTGACTGGTCAGAACCCGTTGACGCGGCCCACCAGGTTCACCTTGATGCCCATGCGGTCGAGCATCGCGGCCTTCGCCATGAGCGCGCGATCGGCGGTCTCGGCATCGGGGGCGTACACGAGCTGCGCGTGGTTGGCCTTGTGGCGGGCCATGAACTGATCGCGCGTGACGTCGTGCAGCACGACATGGGCGATGGGCCACTCGGGATTGGTCGCCTCCTTGCGCTGCTGCGTCTCCTCGTCCGGCAGCTCGACCACGGTGCCGCGGAAGATGTCGGCCTGCAGGATGCCCTCGGCGATGAACACCCGCGAGATCACGACCTCACCCGGCCGGGAGACGCCGTTGATCGTCGACCCACCGGCGGGGAAGAAGACGGGTCCCTGGCGCCACCCCTCCGCCTTGTCCCAACCGCCGAGGTGGGACGCGGGCACCGAGCCCGAGATCTCGTAGACCCACACGAAGCGGCCGTCGAAGTCCTCGCCCCAGCGCACGTCGTGCAGGGTGTTGTCGGGCACGAGCCCCATCGCCGTCCACACACGGTCGGTGACGAGCGCATCGACCGCGACGCCCTCGTCGGCCTCGTTGAAGTGCGGGAGAGCGCGGCCCGCGAAGAGCTCCCGTGAGCCGTCGCGCGAGAGCACCGGCGGGCGCTCGGTCGAATTGAGGACCCCCTCCGCGAGATCCGATGCCGGCACCAGATCCTTGAGACCCTGCTGGTACTGGATGCCGACGGCGTCCAGTCCGAAATCGTCCGCGATCCGCAGCGCCGCGACGTACATCTTCATCTGCCAGCGCACCTGCGTCTCGGTGAGCTCGGTCGCCTCGTCGGTGCCGAAGCGGAACGTCATGCCGCGATCGGTCAGCCAGTCGCGAGCGGCGTCGGCCTCGGCATCCGTCACGGTCAGCATCTCGGCATACAGCGCAGACTGCGACAGACGCTCTTTGTAGATGCCCGTGCGGTTCAGCAGCTCGTCGTCGAAGATCGCGTTGTACATGCCCATGCAGCCCTCGTCGAACACGCCGATGATGGCCTTCTCGGCGAGCAGCTGATCGCCGAGCGCACGGCCGAGCTCGACTTCGGGCGTCGCAGGAAGCTCGGGAAGCGCGCGCACATGGGATGCATCGTGTGTGATCCGCCCGGTCTCGGTCCACTCCTTGATCCCGGCTTTGAACCACTCGTCGGTGAAGTCGACCGACCAGATGGAGGCGTACTCCTTGCCCATCTTCGTCATGCCGGCGTTGAGACCGAGGAGGCCCACCAGCCCCGGCCAGTCGCCGGCGAAGTTCGCGACGGTGAGGATCGGCCCTTCGTGCGTGCGCAGACCCGCGAGCACGTGATGGGAGTACTGCCACACCGCCTCGGCCACGATGAGCGGCGCATCGGCGGGAATGCCCTGGAAGACCTCCAGGCCCATGCGCTGACTCGAGATGAACCCGTGGCCGGTCTCGGGATCGACGTCGTTGGCGCGGATCACCTGCCAGCCGAGCTCGTTGAGAACACCCGTCACGCCGGCTTCGAGCGCGACCTGCGTCGGCCAGCCGGCGGCGTTCGCCGACTCGCGCAGATCGCCCGAGGCGACGAGGTAGGCCGTCTTCGGCGGTGCCATGTGGCGCTCGCGGACGGCGGGGAGGCGGTAGCCGGTCATGGGGTCTCCTGTGGTGAGGGGGATTCGAGAGCGACGGCCGACAGGGCGGTGACGCTGTCGCCGGCCGAAAGGGTGAGAGGCCGGCGGTCGGCCAGAGGGACGGGCTGACCGCGGAGCACCAGGCGATCGAGGCTGAGCGTGCCGCCGTCGACGCGGAGTGTGATCTCGCTGTCGTCGATCTCGACACGACCCCACGCGCCGCCCGTGGTGAAGAGGCTGCGAAAGGCGCCGTCGCCGGCCGGGTCGAACGAGAGCGTGCGCGTGGGCGCATCCCACTGCACGCCGCTGAAGGCGAGCAGCAGCGCCCACGATGCGAGGGAGCGCGCGTAGTGGTTGCCGCACTCGATCTCGTTCCAGGGATTGCGCGTCGCTCCGCCGTAGCGGGCACGAAGCGTGCGTTCGACCTCGAGAGCCTCGTCCCCCAACCCGGCATAGACGAGGGATGCCGCGACCTGGTGCTCGACCCCGGTCCAGACCTCGTCGGAGTAGACGAAAGGAATGGCCGGCCTGCCGCCGCGCGGCCACGAGGCCAGCAGCAGCCCACCCTCCTCGTTGAGGGCGTACACCCGCTGCGTGCTCTCCTGCGCGGTGAGGTCGGACCGGTGGTTGTGCGTCACGATCGCACCGAGGGCGCTCCGCAGCCGGTCGCGAGGCAGCAGGTCGCCGAGGCCGTTGATCCACGCGTGGAACTGGCCGAGGAGCTGGTCCGACAGCACGCCGTCGCCGTACTGGTAGCGATGGGCGTCGACATCGTCGATCACCTGCCGGTAGTACTCGCCGTTCCACAGTCGCTCGTCCATGCCCGCCGCGACGCGGTCGGCGCGGTCGAGCCAGTCGGCTGCGCGCTCGCTGTCACCCAGGTGCGCGGCCATGCGCGCACCGGCGCGCAGTGCCGCCGCGAACATGCCGTTGGCGAGCGGGTCGAGCCCGAAGAACTCGATGTCGTAGGTGTTGTGCAGCTCACCGTCGAGCAGGCCGTCGCCGTCGCGGTCCCACCGGTGGATCGCGTGCTCGAGCGTGCGCACCGCGGCCGGCCAGAGCTCGATGAGGAAATCGTCGTCACCCGAGAACCGCCACTCGCGATGCAGCCTCAGGAACGTGCCGAGCTGCCCGTCGACCGCCGGACCCATGAACCACGCCGGGCCGCCGAAGAGCCGATTGCTGCGGAACTTCTGCGCGCCGTCCTCGTCGGTCTCGAGCAGGAACTCGACTCTGCGAGCACTGCGCTCGAGCGACGGGAAGAGCCACGCCACCGTCTGCGCGTACGACCACACATGGGTGCAGGTGCCCTCGCACGAGCCGCCGTGATCGAACGAGCCCTCCCACGCGGCGAACACCGGGCCGTCCCCGAGTTCGGGATTCGGCGACTCGACGACGAAGGCGGTCGTCGACCGGACCGCAGCGATGTTCGCGCCCACCGCCTCGGCGACGACCGGGTCCAGGCTGCCGCCATAGAGGGCCTCGACGAACGCCAGTGTGGTCGCCTCGAGTGCCGGCAGCTCACGATGCAGATGGGATGCCGCAGCCCACGCGTCGGGCCACAATGTCGCGTATCGGTTGCGCACGAGTCCCGCGTCGGCGCGGCCGTCGGCGACGATGTGCCCGCGCCACGACCGGTGACGGTTCGGAAAGCTCCAGGAGAGCACGAACTCGAAGTCGCGCACTTCGCCCGGGGCGAGCTCATGCACGATGCCCAGGGATCCCGTGCGCAGTCGTGGCAGCAGTTCGAAGAGCTCGCCCTCGCTCATGGGCCCCGGCCGCTGGGGGTCGTCCTGCTCGTCGGCGTCGTCCAGCTCCTCGCGGGAAGCCGAGTCTGCGAACAGTCCGCGCGGCCGATCCTCGAGCGTGAGACGGGGCTCCGGATCGAGAAGCCCGTCCGCAGAGAGGTCGTTCCAGAACAGCCGAGGACCGTCGGGCCAGAACCCGGTGACCCACTGCGGCTTGGCCGTGGTGGCGGCATCCTTCGTGGTGAGACTCATGGTGCCGTAGCCGAGGTCGTCCGCAGGAAGCTCGATGCCGAAGTCCAGTCCCCGGATGCCGCCCTCGTCCCGCCACTGCACCGTCTGCCGCGCGCGCAGTCCGAAGGGGCCGTCCCCCCGCCCGGCCGTGTGGCTGACGCTGCCGACGACGGTGACCCGCACGCGGCCGGAGCTGGGATTCGCGACGCGGTAGCGCAGCACGGCCGCCGGGATGCCGGAGGCGTCGGGGTCGAGCGGCACCAGCGGGGTGAATGCGCGCAGCGTCACGTCGACGGGGAGCACGTCATCCTCGAAGTCGATGTCGACGACCGGGTATTCGCCGTGCATGGTCGCCGACCGCAGGCGAGGAAGACCGGCCTGCCGCTCGAACGGGTAGCCCGCATCGAGATCGCGGCGACCGGTGAGCCGGGCTTCCAGGACGCGCGTGACCGGCTCGGCGTTCTCAGGCGCGGCGTGGATGGCGAAGAACGAGTACGGATTCACGCGGCCCTTGTCGGGCAGGTTCTCGAGCTCCCAGTCGCGAAGCTCGCCCCGGGCGCCGATCGAGACGTTGCCGGTGCCGACGCCGCCGAGCGGGAACGCGGCGCGTTCCGCGGTGTGCGGGATCCCCCGAGCGCGGCGGCGCTTCTCGGATCGGCCGGTCATCGGATCCTCCTCGATCACGGCAGTGTGGTCAGGCGTCGCATAGGTCGTGCGAACGCGTCCACTGTAGACGAAATCGATTTCATGATCAACCGATCGAAATCGCCTTTGACGTGAAACCGAGCTCTCTCGTCAGCCGCGCACGGACGCGCGCGCCGGTTGGACCTCGTTGCGCAGCACGACGGTGCGCGCGGGCTGGTCATCGCCGTTGATGCGCTCGAGCAGCATCTTCGCCGCCGTCACTCCCATGTGCCTCGCCGGCAGTCGCACGACGGTGACGGCGGTCGGGGTGAGGGTCGTGAAGGGCAGCGAGCCGACGACGGCGACGCCGATCTTGGGCGGGGTGAGTCCGTGCTCGGTCAGCACCTGGATGGCACCGACCCCGAGCAGGTTGTTGCCCGCGACCACGGCGTCCGGCGGATCCGGAAGAGCGAGCAGCTCCTCCATGACCTCGCGCCCCCCGTCGACGCGGAACGTGGAGTACCTCAGCAGCTCGTCGGGATCGGCGTCGGGGAAGTGGCGCGCCAGGACGGCGCGCCAACCCTGCGCGCGCTCATACGCGGTCTCGATGTGCTGCGGGCCGGTGATGCAGGCGATCCGCCGGTAGCCGGCCTGCACCAGATTCTCGGTGGCCGCCTGCCCGGCGGTGCGGTTCGCCATGACCACACCGTCGATGTCGTAGCCCGTCCCCCGGTCGACGGCCACGACCGGGCGGCCGGTGGCCATGAGCTCGTCGAGATTCGTGTGATCGGATGCCGCCGCCAGGATCACGCCGGCCATGTGCTCGGAGATCGCGATCTGGAGGTAGATGGCCTCCTTCTCCATCTGTGCGTCGGTGTTGCACAGCACCACCGAGTAGCCGGCCTGGGAGGCGACATCCTCCACTCCGCGCGCCATCTCGGTGAAGTAGGGGTTCTCGATGTCGGGGATCACCAGGGCGATCACCTCGGACGCCTGCCTGCGGAGCGTACGCGCCGTGCGATTCGGTGTGAACTTCAGCTGGCGGGCCGCGTCGCGCACCGCGAGCGTCTTCTCGTCCGACACCCCCATGCCGTTGAAGACGCGGGAGACCGTCGCCGGCGACACGCCGGCGAGCTTGGCGACCTCGTAGATGGTGGCCACGGCACCCCGCTTCCCCTGCACCGACCCGCGTTGACATGCCGGTGTGCCCACCATACAGTGTTGAAATCGATTCCAGAATATCCGCCATCCGATCGCACCATCGCGCCCCCTCGGGCGCACCGACACGAGGACGTGCCGACCGATGAACGCACCCCAGTCCCCCTCCTCCGCCCTCACGTCGATCGCCTCGCTGCGGTCGGTGCAGACGCGGTCCATCTCGCCCGAGAACTTCGACGGCTCCGCCGGCGGGGGCGGTCGCGCGACCGAGGGCACGGGAGCGACCTGCGCCCGCGACCTCGGTCCGGGATGGAAGATCTCCCCCAGCGTCGACATCAGGGCCGGCGAGACCTTCGACCTCGCGAACATCGACGGTCCCGGCCGGATCACCCACATCTGGATCACGACGCACACCGACAACTGGCGCACGCTCCTGCTGCGCGCCTACTGGGACGGCGCCGAGGAACCGGCCGTCGAGGTGCCGTACGGCGACTTCTTCTGCAACGGCTGGGGCGCGTTCGCCCAGGTGAACTCAGCGACGATCGCTGCCAACCCTCACGGCGGCTTCAACTCCTACTGGCCCATGCCTTTCCGCGACGGCGCACGACTCACTGTCGAGAACACGTCGGTCGTCGACGTCCGCGTGTACTACCAGGTCACCTACGAGATCGGCGGCGACTACTCGGCCGACGGGTACTTCCACGCGCAGTGGCGCCGGTCGAACCCGCTGGAGGAGCTCGTCCCCCACACGATCCTGGAGGGCATCGAGGGCCAGGGCCAGTACGTCGGCACCTATATCGCGTGGGGCGTCAACTCCAACGGCTGGTGGGGTGAGGGCGAGATGAAGTTCTACCTCGACGACGACACCGACTACCCGACGATCTGCGGCACCGGCACCGAGGACTACTTCGGCGGCGCCTGGAACTTCGACATCCCCGGCAAGGGCTACACGGAGTTCTCCACGCCCTACCTCGGCATGCCGCAGGTGATCCGCCCTGACGGCCTCTACGTCAGCCAGCAGCGCTTCGGCATGTACCGCTGGCACCTGCCGGATCCGATCCACTTCTCGCGCGGCATCCCCAAGGTCGACATCCAGGCGCTCGGGTGGCGCAGCGGGTGGCGATACCTTCCGCTGCGCGACGACATCGCCTCGACCGCGATGTTCTATCTCGACCGGCCCACTGCTCGCCGGCCCCGCACGCCGACCGCCGACGACCTGGAGGTGCACCTAGGCACCGCGCCGGTGCCCGACATCGGTGCGACGCCGCCGCGCGCACCACAGGACTGAGACGGCGCGCGCCGGCGTCAGTTGATGATCTGGCCGCGCTCGTCCGCGCGAAGCGCAGCGAGACGCTCGTGCCAGGTCTGCAGCGCCTCGGGCGTCAGCCTCGTCCAGTCCGTGACCTCACCGACGACCCGAAGCGCCGCGTCGCTCCGGTACGAGCGCGTGGGGTTGCCGGGGAACTTCTTATCGGTCACGTTCGGATCGTTCTCGAACGGCCCGGTCGGCTCGACGGCGTAGACGCGCGGCTGGCCGTCTCCGGCCGCAAGCTCAGCCGCCAGCCCCGCACCATCGCGCAGAGCGGTGAAATAGATGTGGTTCATGATCACTTCGGGCCGGTAGTTCGACCGGAAGCCCGGCGTCAGCAGGTCGCCGACCTGGAGGTCGGCCTTCGTGCCGTGGTAGAACGGCCCTTCGTCCAGTGCGTCGCTCACCGCGACAGCCTAGGCGCCCGGCATCCGTGAACGGAACCCGTGCCGAGATCGCCGGACCGCCGTGCGGAAGGACCGGCTCGCGGGCTGATTGACTGGCAGCATGGTGCACCCTCGAGCGACCGCTGCTGATCCCACTGCCGACGCCGAGGTGGCGGTGCGCGCGGCGTCGGCCGGCGCCGCCGTTGCGCGGGCGCGCTACGCCACCGGAAGCCGGCGTACCGCCGATCGAGGTCTGGACTTCACCACGGAAGCCGACGTCGAGACGGAGCGCGCCATCCGTGACGTGCTCGCCGAGCTGCGGCCGGGCGATGCGATCGTCGGCGAGGAGCTCGGATCCAGCGGCGACGGGCGCCGCCGGTGGCTGGTCGATCCGATCTGCGGCACCCTCAACTTCGCTGCCGGCGTGCCTCTGTTCGCCGTGAACGTCGCGTTGGACGTCGATGACGTCACCGCCGCCGCGGCGGTCGCCGATCCCGCCGCCGGCGACGTGTTCTGGACGGACGGCGCGGCCGCCTGGCACCGTCCCGAGACGACCGCCCCCGATACCGGCGTCGACCGCCGCCTGCAACCGACGTCGTCGTCCCGGCTGGTCACGGTGAACCTGGAGTCGAGCTATCCGGATGACAGCGGCATCCGCCTGCTGTCGGACGAAGTCTTCCGCGCCCGGTTCAGCCCCCGCTTCCTGTCGACCACGCTGGCTCTCGCGTGGGTCGCGACCGGCCAGCAGGCCGGCTACGTCACCGCGGGCGACCTGCGGGGCAGTGTGCACTGGACGGCCGGGATCGCGCTGTGCCGGGCGGCGGGCGCGGTCGTCACCAACCTCGCCGGCGGCGAGCTGCACACGGGCCACCACGGTCTGATCGCCGCTGCGGACGCCGGGACGCACGCCTTCCTGCTGGACCGCCTGCACGCGGGCGGCTAGCCCCCGATCCCGGTGCCGCAACCAGCTTCGTCGAGATCTCGTGCGAAGCGCAGGTTCGGACGGTCGGCCAATACACGGCGGGCCCAGGTCTCGACCTCCCGGGCCACTTCCTCCGCAGTCAAGGGATCCGTGTCGATGATGCGCGCATCCCACCGGGGATCGCCCTTCGTCCAGGCAGCCCACCGCTCCCATTGCATCGCCGTTGAGCTCTCGGTGCGGATCACCTCTGGGCTGTGTGTGGGATCCAGGGTGTGGCGGTGGAACCACTCGCCGAACCTGACGTGGTGGACGAGCGTGTGCTCGGGCTCACCACGCGCTCTCAATCGAGCACGACGCACCTCTGGTGAGCAGTGGAGCACGCAGACGGCGATCCCGTCGAGCTGATCCGCCGAGGGTGCAGCCAACAGTTCACCCATGGGCACCTGGCCACACAGCAGCAGATGATGGCCGGCTCGTTGCCCGGCCACGGCCCGTTGCACCCAGTGCTCGATGGCGGCATGCCGCCACGCAGTGTCGGCGTCCGCAGGCACCCCGATGGAATCGAACTCGACGCAATCGAGGCGGCTCGGCCAGTCGACGGCTTTCACGGCATCGAGCGCGGTCGACTTGCCGGCCCCACTGGCGCCCGTCAACGACAGCAGCATCCCTCGTACTCCTCCCCGCCGCTTCCACCCGGCGCCCCGGATCGCGCCCGCCACCCATCCCGAAGGAATCGGACGGCGGGCGCGACATCACGACGCTAGGGCTTGCCCGGCTTCCCGGGCTTGTCGGGCTTGCCGGGCTTGTCTGGGAACTCCGGCCGCGGCGGACGCGGGTCGTAGTGGACGGCGGTGAGCGTCAGCGCGCAACCGTCGCACGAGGTGAGGATCGCACGGTCGCCGCTCGCCGTCGTCGTCACCACCAACTGCGAATCGGCGCGCGACGCGTCTCGGCGGACCATGGCTGCGAACGACAGCTCGAGCGTCTCACCCGCCGGGATGTCACCCACCCACCGCAGCGTCGTCCCGTCGAGCACCGGGGTGCCGATCGACGACGCCAGGGACGCGGCATCCAACGTCGCATCATCGACGAGTCCCGCGAGGTCCACGGCGAGCGCGACGCCCTCGGCGGTGGCGCTGTCGGTCGACGCGGTGACCGTGTAGGTCACGACGTCGTCACGCACGACCTTCGTCCCGGCAGCGGGGTCGGAGCTCACGGAGACCGAGAGCCCCGGCAGCTGCTCTTTCGCCTTCACGAGCGAGAGGTCGTCGAACTGCACCCAGCGGTCGCCGTTCAGATGCGTGCCGACGAACGCCTGCACCTGTGTGCGATCGCCGCTGTGGAAGGTCACCGAGTACCGCGTGTACGCGCCGACCGCATCGAACGCGGTCTCGCCGATGGTCGCTCCGCCGGCGCCGAGCTCACGGACGCCGAGGGCTCCCTGGGCGGGCGTGCCGCCGGTCACCACGAAACCGGTGAGGGTGTAGGTGGTGTTCGGCTCGACCGCGACGTCCTGGTGCACATCGATCCAGCCGGCGTTGAAGCGCATCCACGCCTGCTTCGTGCCGCCGTAGGCCCACGTGTGGTTGATGTCGATGCCGCAGTTGCCCGTGCAGGCCCACGGCGCAGGCATCGAGCCGTCGACCGCGCGCTCGAAACCGGGGTCCTGGATCAGGTTCGGGTTCACGACGGTGCCGTTCTCATCGATCTCGGCGCGCAGCAGGTAGGTGTTGTACGGCTCCCACTGCGACAGCGAGAAGTAGAGGTCGCCGTCCTCCGACCACGGATGCATGTAGCCGCCGTAGAGTCCCGGGAAGTCGGCGAAGCTCGCGAGTCGCTGCCGATCGCTCCACGGGCCCTCGGGCGAGGGCGAGGTGCGCAGCACGAGATCGAGGTTCTCGTCGAGGTACGTCATGAGCCAGCCGCCGGTGTGCTCGCTGTACTGCACCGACAGCTCTGCGACGTTCGGCGGCACGATCGCGACGGCGGCGGTGTCGTCGCCGAGCACCCATGTCGACCCGTTCCAGTACGAGTAGGCCGATTTGTCGAGCAGCTGCGTCTCGGGCACCCGCGCGACGTGCGCGGCGCCGAAGCGGCCGTTGGGCGTGCCGAACATGTAGACATAGCCGTCGTGGCGCTCGAAGGCGACCATCTGGAACGGATGCTGTCCGTCAGGCGTGTTCGTCCACTGCGGGCCGTCCGTCGAGTTCCATGTCTCGCCGTTGTCGTCCGAATAGGCGATGCGGCTGTAGTTCGTGTCCCACGCACCGGGCGCGCCCCACTGCCGTACCGACATGAACGCCAGATACTGCCGCGACCCGACGGCGATGCCCGCGGTGGGGATCGTGGTGATCTCCTGACCGTTGATCTTCAGCGACGGGATCAGCTCGCCGGCGTGGCCGGGGGCGTCCTCGACCGCCGAATCGAAGGTCATGCCGTCGGAGAGGTCGGTGTCGGAGCTGCGCAGCAGCACGTTGGAGCGCCAGTCGCCGCCGCCTCCGCCGGGTCCGGTCCAGTCGCCGAACGTGTCGCCGAACGCGGTGAGGATCTGGCCCTGGCCGTTGTCCCACATGATCCCGAGATCGGTGCCCGTCACCCGCCAGGCGGTGTCGGTCGCGCTCGTCGACTTCGGACCTGTCATCTTGCCGATGACCACGGCCGGCGAGTGATCGGCGAAGGCCGACGCCGCGGCGATCTCGTCCATCGGCGATGGTGCCGGGGCTTGAGCCGCCGTCGCACCGCCAGAGGCGACGAGCCCGATGACCAGCGTGCCGGCGGCGGCGATGACGGCGGTGTTCGTTCGTAGTCGTCGCATCTTCGCGACCCCTTTCCACAGATGCGGTCGGCCTACTTGAGACCGGCCATCTTGATGTTGCCGATGATCTGGCGCTGGAAAACGAGGAACAGGATGATCACCGGCGCCGCGGCGAGGACCGATCCTGCGATGAGCAGCCCGAGCTCGGTGCTGCGCTCCGAGCGGAAGGTCGCCAGGTACTGCTGCACCACGAACTGGTCGGGCGTGGTGATCGTCATGATCGGCCACACGTAGGAATTCCAGTACGCGAGGAAGGCGGTGATGCCCATCACCACGAATGGGGGCTTCGACAGCGGCAGGAACAGCTTCGTGAAGATCCGCATCCGCCCGCAGCCGTCGAGCATGGCGGCCTCTTCGAGACTGGACGGGATGCTCAGGTAGAACTGCCGGATGAAGAAGATCATCCCGGCGCTGGCGGCACCCGGGATCACGAGCACCGCCAGGGTGTCGAGCATCTGAAGGTTGGTCACGACGATGAAGCTCGTGAGGAGGATGGTCATGCCGGGGATGAACATCGTGGTGATGACGACGACCCAGAGAGTCCGCTTGAACCGGAAGTCCAGCCGGGCGAACGCGTACGCCGCGAGCGAGTTGACCGTGAGAGCGAGCAGTGTGAACAGCACGGCGCCGAGGAAGGTCCACAGCATCGTGCGGGTGAACGTGGGATCGGCGAGGATCTGGGCGTAGTTCTCCCAGCGCCACACCTCGGGGAAGAACTGGAAGGGCGTCTCGATCACTTCGGTCTTCGACTTGAAGCCGGCGATCACCATCCAGGCCAGGGGGAACAGCGCGGCGGCGACGAAGACGATCCCGACGATCGCCTTGCCGATCGCGTAGAACCACCACGTCAGGTCTCGGTGCGGACGCCGCTGGACGACCGGCGCCGCGACGGCGGCTTGCTGAACGGCGGCCACGTCAGTCCACCAGCCTCTCGGAATTGACGAAACGGAACACCAGCGCCGACACCGTGCCCAGCACCACGAACAGCAGCAGCGCCGCCGCGATCGAGTAGCCGACGTTGATGTCGTTGCGGAAGTGGTTGAAGATGAACAGGTTCGGCAGGGTCGTCGAGTTGAGCGGCCCGCCGCCCGTCATGACGAGCGGCAGCTCGAACTGCTGGATCGCAGCGACGAACCCGGTGATGAGCAGGTACAGGAAGACGTTCTTCATCTGCGGCAGCGTGATGTACCGCGTCTTCTCCCACCAGTCGGCGCCCTCCATCGCCGCCGCCTCGTAGTACTCGGTCGGGATGTCGATCATCGCCGCCACCATGATCAGCGAGGTGAGGCCGATCCCCAGCCAGATGGCGGGGATCGCGATGGCCAGCAGCGCCCACGCCGGGTCGCCGATCCAGGCGATGGGGTCGATGCCGAACCCGCCGAGCATCGCGTTGAGGATGCCGCCCGAGTAGTTGTAGATCAGCACGAAGATGATCGAGGTGATGACCGCCGAGATGATCGTCGGGATGTAGATGCTCACCTTCAGCAGGCCCGCGAACCAGCGCGACACGCTGACGACGAGGCTCGAGAAGAAGAACGCGAGGATCAGCATCGGCGGCACCGTCATCGCCACGAAGACGAACCCGCGGCCGATCGACTCCCAGAACAGCGGGTCGCTCAGGACGTTGGTGTAGTTGCGCCATCCGACGAACTCGGGGTCCTTGTAGAAGCTCCAGTCCTGGAACGAGAGGTATCCGGCGTAGACCGCCGGCCAGACCACGAAGATCCCGAGGAGGACCAGCGCCGGAAGGATGAGCAGGTAGGCGATCCTTCCGTCGCGGTACCGGAATCTGTTGTGACGGTGCTTGTCGTGCCGGCGACCGGGGAGCACCATCGTCTCCGTCTCGGTCATCATCGTCTGCGTCGCGGTCATTTCCTCACCTCGCTGTGGGCCGGGGCACAGGTCCGGGGGTCGATGGCATCGACCCCCGGATCCGATCCTTCGCTAGGACGTCGGCGCCTTGCTGGGCAGATCGTCGCGCTGGATCACCGTGTTGATGGCATCCTCCGCCGTCTTGATGGCGTCGTCCGGCGAGGCCGCGCCCTTCATCACCGACTCCATCGCGGTGCCGACGGCGAGAGACACGTCCCAGGGGTAGGTGGGCTCGGGGATCGCGCTCGGCACGATGTCGTTCATCACGATCGACGACCACGGTGCGGCCGCGCTGGCCTCGTCGGCCGAGACCGCCTCCTGCACCGACTCGCGCACCGGCACCTTGGTGAACTGCGTGTCCACGAAGAACGGGACGAGAAGCTCGGGGTCGCCCGCGAGCGCCCACGTGAGGAAGTCGGCCGCCGCCTGCGCGTTCTTGGACTTGGCGTCGATGACCCAGCGGAAGTTGCCGAGCGTCGTCGCACCGCGACCGTCGGCGTCGGCTGAGTTCGGGAACGCGCCGATCCCCGTCTTGGGCAGCACATCCGCGTAGTCGGAGCCGATCTCCGACATCATCCACGATCCCGACACCTTGAAGGCGACCTTCTCCTCGCCGAAGTCCTTACCTCCGACGTAGACGTCGAGCGCCTGCTGGGCCATGTATCCCTCGTCCCACAGCGTCTTGTAGTTCTCCATGAGCTGCCGGTAGCCGTCGTCGTCGATGTCGGGCGCGGTCCAATCCTCGTTGAGCGCGGTGTGACCGGCGAAGTTGTACTGCTGACCGACGGACGACCACGCGAAGGTCACGGCGTCGCTCGCCGGCGAGATGCAGTACTGCCCGTCCGCCAGGGTCGGCTTGATCGCCGCGCACATGTCGAACAGCTCGTCCCACGTGGTCGGACCGGTCTCCGGATCCAGCCCGGCCGCCGACAGCAGGTCCTTGTTCCAGAACAGCACCGTCTGCGGCTCCAGCAGGAGCGGATACGCGTAGTACTTGCCGTCGAGCTGCGAGATGGGCTGCGCCGGCTCGATGATCTCGTCGAGCTTGTCCTGAGGAACGAGGTCGTTGAGCTCGTGGAGCTGCCCGGCGTTGACGGCATCCGTGATGCTGGCGGAGAAGGTGTAGATGTCGGGGGCCTTCCCCGCCGCCTGCGCCGACTTCATCTTCTGGTCCCAGGCATCGGCCGGCACCTCCGTGTCGACCACCTTGATCTCGTCCTGGGATTCGTTGAACTGCTTCACGATGCCGGCGTACCAGTCGTTCTCGACCGGGGTGAAGGTGCGGTGCCAGAACTGGATCGTCGCCACGCCGTCGTCGCCGTTGTCGCCGCCGCCGGCGCTGCAGCCGGCGAGCGCCATACCTGCGGTTGCCGCGGCCGCCACGGCCAGCAAGAGCCTGCTGTTTCTCTTGTGCATTCGTCCCTCCTCAGGAACACGACTCTTCGGTGAGTCGCAGCTGTGGCCGGTCAGGGGAGCCCGGTCGGACCGATCGAGCGGTGGCCGCCGGCTTGCGCGGATCGCCACTGATCTCGTCTCGGGTCAGGCTAGACGAAATCGATTTCACACGCAACGGGCGCGGGGGCTGATTCTGCGAGAACATGCCACCCTCCGTCTCGCCGGATGCGCCGATTCGGGCGTCGGGGGCGTGAAATCACGGTCTCGGGCGTTCGATCACCAATCGAGGTCGTTGTATCGATTTCACAACCGCCCGTCACGGGCACTCACCTCGAGGCGATGAATCCGATATCGATTTCACTCCGCACATCGTTCGCCGCGAAGCCTTCGAAGGCCGCCCGCGCGACGGCGTCAGTCGTCCGCGGACTGCTCGCGGTCCTCGCGCGTAGGCGCGATCGGCGTGCGGGGGCGCCAGACGACGACCTCCGTGGCCCGTCGCACCCGGGTGCCGTGCCGCAGGGTCACGACGTTGCCGGTCGAGCCGGCGGCGAAGACCCGGGCGCCCGGCCGCTTCTCGAGCTCGGCGCGCATGCGGTCTTCGAGGTCGCGCACGCGCCCGTGCAGCTCCTGCACGCGATTCTCGAGCTCGAGGATCCTCACGATGGCGGGCAGCCCGATGCCGTCCGCCGACATCCGCGCGACCTCGCGGAGCTGCTCGACGTGCCGCAGCGAGTAGCGCCGCGAACCGCCCTGGGTGCGGGCGGGCACGACGAGGCCCAGCCGGTCGTACTGGCGGAGCGTCTGCGGGTGCATGCCCGACAGCTCCGCGGCGACGGCGATCGCGAAGATCGGAGCGTCCTCGTCGATGTCGTGCGGCTCAACCATGTCGATCACCCCGATTCCGGTCGTCGAGCGAGCGTGCGAGGCGAAAGGCCCGGAACCGACGACGCGCGCCGCCCCGAGGCGCTCCGTCTCGCTCGTTCCTCACTCGCTCGACGACCGTCATCTCGTCTAGCCCCGCGCTTTCGCCATCATGTCGGCGCGCGGGTTCTCCTTCGGCTCGAGGCTCTGGAAGCGCTCGAGCGCCTCGCGCGCGGCGTCGTCCAGGTGCGACGGCACAGCGACCTGCACCTCGGCCAAGAGATCGCCGGTGCCCTTCGAGGTCTCGACGCCGCGACCCTTCACCCGCAGCACGCGGCCGGACGGCGTGCCGGGCGCGACGCGCAGCCGAACCGGGTCGCCGCCGAGCGTCGGCACCTCGATGGTGGCGCCGAGCGCTGCCTCGGTGAACGTCACCGGCACGGTCACGCGCAGGTTGAGGCCGTCGCGTGTGAACACCGGATGCGGCCGCACCGCGACCTGCACGACGATGTCGCCGTTCTCCCCGCCGTCGGGCGAAGGGCGCCCGCGACCGCGCAGCCGGATCTTCTGTCCATCGGACACCCCTGCCGGGATCTTCACCTTGAAGGGCTTGCCGTCCTCACCCTGCAGCGTGATGGTCTCGCCCTTGGTGGCGGTCACGAAGTCGATCGTCGTGCGCGCCGTGACGTCGGCGCCGCGCGTCGGTCCCCCGTAGCCCCGGAAGCCGCCCGTCGACTGCCCGAACCGGCCGGAGCCGAAGCCCGCGCCCTGCTGCTGGTTGAACATGGCGAAGATGTCGTCGAAGTCCTCGGCATTCTGGTATCGCGCGCCGCGACCCTGGTTGAACATCGAGAAGACGTCTTCGAAACCGCCGGCTCCGCCCTGGCCACCCGCGGTGAAACGAGCACCCGAGCCCATCGCACGGATCTGGTCGTACTCCTTGCGCTGCTCCGCGTCGGAGAGCACCGAGTACGCCTCGCTGACCTCCTTGAACTTCGCCTCGGCGGCGGCGTCACCCTGATTGGAGTCTGGGTGGTACTTCCGCGCGAGCTTGCGGTACGTCTTCTTGAGGTCAGCCTCGCTGACGTCCTTGGAGACGCCGAGCACCGAGTAGAAGTCCTTGTCGAACCAGTCCTGACTGGCCATGGTGCTCCTTCGGGCTAGTCGGCGGGAACCGCGACGACGACCTTCGCCGGGCGCAGCTCCACCGAGCCGAGGCGGTAGCCGGTCTCGACGACCTCCAGGATCGTCGCCTCGGTCGCGCCGGGCGTCGGCACCTGGAAGATCGCCTCGTGCTGCTGCGGGTCGAAAGCCTCGCCCGCGGCGCCGTAGGTCGACAGGCCCATGCGCTCGGCGACGCCACGCAGCTTCTCGGCGATGGCGGCGAATGGGGAACCCTCTTCGAGGTCGCCGTGCTTCTCCGCGCGGTCGAGGTCGTCCAGCACCGGGAGGAGGCCCTTGGCGACCGCGCCCTGGGCGCGCTCGATCTCGACCTCTCGCTGCTCCTCGGTGCGACGACGGTAGTTGGCGTACTCCGCCTGCAGTCGCTTGAGGTCGTTCAGCAGCGCCGACTCGAGGTCGGCGAGCACGGCGTCCTCCGCGGCGGCGTCGGCGTTCTGCGCCGACCCGAGGATGTCGTCGACCGTGAGCTCATCGCTCTGGGCGGCTTCGTCCGCGGGCGCCTCGGCGCTGTCATCCTGGCCCTCCTGCGGGTCGGACCCGGAAGCCTGCGCTTCCGGGTCCTCGCCACCGGGGACCTCGTTCTCGAAGTCCTTGTCGGCCATGGTTACTTCTTCTCTTCGTCTTCGTCGATGACCTCGGCGTCGACGACGTCCTCGTCGGCGCTCGGCGCACCCTGGGCGTCAGCGGGCTCGCCGGCGGCGGCATCCGGAGCCGACTGAGCGGCCTGGCCGGAGGCGTAGATCGCCTCGCCGAGCTTGCCCTGGCTCTGGTTGAGCTTGTCGAACGCGGTCTTCACGGCCTCGTCGTCGTCGCCTGCCAGCGCCGTCTTGAGCGCGTCGACGTCACCCTGGACCTCGGTCTTGACGTCCTCGGGAAGCTTGTCGTCGTTCTCCTTGATGAGCTTCTCGATCGAGTACGACAGGGTCTCGGCCTGGTTGCGCACCTCGGCGGCCTCGCGGCGCTTCTTGTCCTCGGCGGCGTGCTCCTCGGCCTCGCGCACCATGCGCTCGATGTCGTCCTTCGGCAGCGACGAGCCGCCGGTGATCGTCATCGACTGCTCCTTGCCGGTGCCCTTGTCCTTCGCGGAGACGTGGACGATGCCGTTGGCGTCGATGTCGAAGGTGACCTCGACCTGCGGGATGCCGCGCGGAGCCGGCGCGATGCCGGTCAGCTCGAACGTGCCCAGCGGCTTGTTGTCGCGGGTGAACTCGCGCTCGCCCTGGAAGACCTGGATCGCGACCGACGGCTGGTTGTCATCGGCGGTGGTGAAGGTCTCGCTGCGCTTGGTCGGGATGGCGGTGTTGCGCTCGATGAGCTTCGTCATGATGCCGCCCTTGGTCTCGATACCGAGGCTGAGGGGGGTCACGTCGATGAGGAGGACGTCCTTGCGCTCGCCCTTGAGGACACCGGCCTGGAGGGCCGCGCCCACGGCGACGACCTCATCCGGGTTCACGCCCTTGTTGGGCTCCTTGCCGGCCTCGCGCTGGACGAGCTCCGACACCGCAGGCATGCGGGTCGAGCCGCCGACGAGCACGACGTGGTCGATGTCGCCGACCTTGATGCCGGCTTCGCGGATGACGTCCTCGAAGGGCTTCTTGGTGCGGTCGAGCAGGTCCTTGGTGAGGTCCTCGAACTTCGCACGCGTGATGGTCTCCGACAGCGAGACGGGGCCCGAGTCGGTGAGCGACAGGTAGGGGAGGTTGACCGACGTCGAGGTCGAGCTCGACAGCTCCTTCTTCGCCTGCTCCGCGGCCTCCTTGAGGCGCTGCAGCGCGATCTTGTCGCCGGAGACGTCGACACCGGTGGTGTCCTTGAACTGCTTGATGAAGTGGTCGACGAGACGCTGGTCCCAGTCGTCGCCGCCGAGGCGGTTGTCACCGGCGGTCGCGCGCACCTGGATGGTCGAGAAGTCGTCGTCCTTGCCCACCTCGAGGAGCGAGACGTCGAAGGTGCCGCCACCGAGGTCGAAGACGAGGATGAGCTCGTCCTCCTTGCCCTTGTCGAGGCCGTAGGCCAGCGCGGCGGCGGTGGGCTCGTTGATGATGCGCAGGACGTTGAGACCCGCGATCTCGCCGGCCTCCTTGGTGGCCTGGCGCTCGGCGTCGTTGAAGTACGCGGGGACCGTGATGACGGCATCCGTCACCGTGTCGCCGAGGTACTGCTCGGCATCGCGCTTGAGCTTCTGCAGGATGCGGGCCGAGATCTCCTGCGGCGTCCACTTCTTGCCGTCGACATCGAAGCCCCAGTCGGTGCCCATGTGGCGCTTGACCGACGAGACGGTGCGGTCGACGTTGGTGACGGCCTGGCGCTTGGCGGTCTCGCCGACGAGCACCTCGCCGTCCTTGGTGAATGCGACCACCGACGGGGTGGTGCGGAAGCCCTCGGCGTTCGCGATGACCTTCGGCTCGCCGCCCTCGAGGACGCTCACGACCGAATTGGTCGTACCGAGGTCGATTCCAACAGCACGTGCCATGTGTATCTCTCCTTCATATGGACGCAGAACGGATGCCGGCGCCCGGGGTTGATGGGAAGTCTGCTCGCGGCTCGAACGTGAGGTTGAGTCGCGATGGCTCAACCATACGCCCGGGGCGCGGCATCCGTCAAATCAAACTTGATACGAAGCGGCTCAAGTTAGCCGCTGGCCGGTTCAGAGGTCGCGGGGAAGCGCGAAGGCTCAGCCGATCATCGTCCCCTCGGCCGCCTCGTTCGGCTTCGGATCGGGCAGGCGTCGCATGCGGAAGCCGTTCAGCGCGCCCAGGAGGGCCGCGAGGATGGGGATCAGCAGCGCGACCTGCAGCGCGAGGTGGCGGGCCTCGGTGTTGATCCGGATGACCTCGGCGGAGGCTTCCGGAGACTCGTCGGCGAGCAGCTCTTCGAGGCCGGTGTTCGACATCAGCTCGGCGTCCTCCTCCAGCACCGTGGACACCTGCTGCTGCTGCTCCGCGGTGAGCACCGTGCTCGCATCGGAGAGCGCGGTGAACGCCGTGGCGAGCGTGGCGAGCATGATGGCGCCGGCGAACGCGAGACCGAAGGAGAGCCCGAACGAACCCGCGGCCGAGTTGACGCCGGCCGCCTCGCTGACCCGCTCGTCGGAGATCGGCGACAGCGTGTAGTTGTTGAGCTGCGAGACCAGCAGTCCCAGCCCGGATCCGGCGATGATGAGCGGCACCACGAGGTACCAGCCCGAGTCGGCGATCGGAACGAGAGGCACGATCGCCACGAGGCCGACGAGGGCGAGCGAGAAGCCCACGAGGATGAGATTCGCGGGGCGCCCCTTGCCCCGCCGGCCGGCCCAGATCGCGACCACGAACATGCTGAGCGACAGCGGGGCGATCGACAGGCCGGCCTGCAGCGCGTTGTACTCGAGCACCATCTGCAGATAGAGCGGAAGGACGATCATCGTGCCGCCGAGGGCGATCTGCTGGAGGAGCTGCCCGCTGACCCCGGTTCGGAACGGCTTGGACGAGAACAGGGCCGGGTCGAGCAGCACGGGCTTGCCCCGCTTCTTGCGCGCGTTGAGCCACCACGCGAGTCCGCCGAGCGCGACGATGCCGAGGCCGATGAGGAGCCCGACGTAGCCGCCGCCCTCCTGCCAGACCAGGATTCCGAGCACGACACCGCCCATGCCCACGACCGACAGCCCGGCGCCGACGAGGTCGATCGAGCGGTCTCCGTGGTACTTCACGTCCTTCACGAGACCGAGACCGAGGAGGACGACGAGGATGATGAGGGCCTCGAGGGCGAACGCCACCCGGTACGACCAGAAGGTCGTGATGAAACCACCGAGCAGCGGGCCGACCGCCGCCGCGATCGCGGCGGAGGCACCGACCAGCGCGTAGACGCGCTTCTGGTGATCGCCGGCGAAGTTGCCGTGGATGAGCGACTGCATCGACGGCAGGAGGAGCGATGCGCCGATGCCGCCGATCACCGCCCAGAAGATGATGACGGTGGTCAGGTTCTGGGCCAACGTCATCGCCACTGCGCCGACCGCGTATCCGAGCAGACCCAGGGTGTAGGCGAGCTTGCGTCCGATGAGGTCACCGGTCTTGCCGCCGAGCAGGATGAACGCGGCCGACACGAGCGCCTCCAGGGCGATCGCCCCCTGCACGCCGCTGGCCGTCGTGTCGAGCTCGGTGACGACCGCCGAGATGGAGACGTTCATGATCGACGTGTCGACGACGAGCACGAACATCGCCATGGCGAGAAGGATGGCGAGGCGCCCGTTGAAGGCCGGCGCGGGCGGGGTGTCCCCAGTCATGGACGAAGCAAACCATCCAGCGCCCCTCGAGCGCTACGCCGAATGCGAAGACGCCCGGCAGAACGAGCGGGAACGAGCCGGCGCAGCGACGCATCTGGCGACGTCGACGTCAGCGCAGGAGCGGTGCAGTGGAGTCGCGCACGATCAGCTGAGTGGGCAGCACCACGGATGCCGGTTCCCCGCCTTCATCGAGCGCCCGCAGCAGCAGATCCACCGCCGAGCGGGCGGCCACCTGACGGGGCACGGCGACGCTCGTGAGCGAAGTCGCGAGGGTCGCCACGTCGAGGCCGTCGAATCCGACCACGCTCATGCCGTCGGGAACGCTCACCCCCCGCGCACGCAGTCGCGTGACGAGACCGAGCGCGACCAGGTCGTTGTAGGCGACCACGGCGGTCGCACCGCTCGCGAGCAGGGCGTCGGCCGTCGCGACGCCGCCCTCGAACGGATCCGTGATCGGACCGAGGAGCACCCGGTCGTCGTCGGCGACTTCGCGCTCGAACGCGGCGCGACGCCGGCGCGCGCCCCATGACGAGTCCGGACCGGCGACGTGGGCGATGCGACGGTGTCCGAGCGCGTGAAGGTGCTGCACCGCCTGGGCGATGCCGCTCGCCAGATCGGAGGTGACGCTCGGCAGGCCGTCGAGCTCACGATGGATCATGACCGCCGCGGTGCCGCGGAGGTGCTCACGCAGCGCGTCGTCGTCGCCCAGCGGCGCGCAGACCAGGAACCCGTCGACATCGCGGCGCATCATGTCGATCGCCTCGAACTCGAGCTCCGCCGAGCGGTCGGTGTCGGCGATGTACACCGTGTGGTCGACGCTGCGGGCCCGCATCTGCGCACCCTTGGCGACCTCGGCGAAGAAAGGGTCGCGAAGATCCGGCACGATCAGGCCGATGCTGTGCATGCGGCCGGTCGACAGGCTGCGCGCCGCACGGTTGGTGCGATAGTCCAGCCGCCCCGCAGCCTCCTCGACGCGGCGCCGGGTCTCCGGGCTGACCGTTCCGCCGGGCGTCAGCGCGCGTGACACCGTCGACACCGAGACGCCCAGGTCGGCGGCGATGTCGTGGATCGTGGCGCGCCCGGCCTTCGTCCGCGACGTCATGCCACGCCGGTCCCGGTCCGTGGCAGCATGACCGCCGGCGGCGCCGTGCTCTCGCGCACGACGAGGGTCGGCGGCAGCACGACCGCCCGCTCCACCGGCTGCGAACCCCGCGCGAGCGCGAGGAGCATGTCGACGCCGGCGCGGGCGCTCTCGGCGAGCGGCTGGGCGACGGTGGTGAGAGCCGGGGACGCCATCGCCGCGGCGGGCACGTCGTCGAAGCCGACGATGCTGATGTCGTCGGGCACGCGCAGACCGCGACGGGCCAGCCGGTGAAGGAGCCCGAGCGCGACGACGTCGTTGTACGCGAGCACGGCCGTCGCCCCGCTGGCGATCACCAGATCGCCGCCCGCGACGCCGCCCTCGAACCGTGCACGCACCTGCCCGACGGTCACGATGTCGATGTCGGGGAACTCCTCGCGCACCTGGGCGACGGCGACGCGCCGCAGGCCCGCCGACCAGGACTCCGCCGGTCCGTCGAGGTAGGCGATACGACGGTGTCCGAGCGCGACCAGGTTCTCGACCGCGAGTCGCACCCCCAGCGCCACATCGCTGATGACGTACGGCACGAGCGTGCTGGTGCGATGCAGGAAGACCGCCGGCCCCTCGTCCACGAGGCGGCCCTGTGCCGACTCGGCAGTCTGGGGCGTGCAGATCAGGCTGCCGTCGACCCGGTCCGAGAGGGATCGCAGCAGCTCCAGCTCGGCGCCGGCATCGTCGTCGGTCTCGGCGACCAGGACAAGGTAGCCGAGCTCGTGCGCGTACGCCTGGGCGCTGCGCACGAGTTCGGCGAAGAACGGGTTCATCAGGTCGGGCACGATCATGGCGAGCTTGCGCGTGGTGCCGCCGCGCAGACTGCTGGCCCACGGGTTGCGCTCGTAGCCCAGCTCGCGCGCCGCGTCGCGCACGCGAGCCGCCGTGGCGGGGTCGACCGATCCTGTCCCCGTCAACGCGCGCGAGGCGGTGGCGGGTGACACCGCGGCACGCGCCGCGACATCGCGGATCGTGATGGCCATCTCGTCCCCTCGCGTGTTCCCACTCACTCGTGCCTTGACTGGCGACCGTTTCCACATCGTATCCTGCACGCCGACCGCTGGGAACCGTTGAACTTTCGCGGCTGGCGACCCAATTTGTTGCAGGCGGTTGCAATTCTGATGGAATCTATGCAACCCTTTCCATCGTGATCGACCCGGCTCGGGCGACCGCGACGCATCGCACCTCAACGGGGAGAACACAGTGGCGACCACGACGCTCGCACCGCCGGCCTCCGGACCCGCTTCCGGCTCGACGCCGCCGAAGGCGAGCGGCCCCCGCGTCCCGCGCCGCCGGGGCAACGTCGCCGCCTACGTGTTCATGACGCCGTGGATGCTGGGCGCCGCACTGCTCATGATCGGCCCGATGCTGTACTCGCTGTACCTGTCGTTCACCGACTACGACCTGTTCAGTCCGCCGCAATGGATCGGCTTCGACAACTACACCCAGATGTTCCAGGAACCGGAGTTCTGGACCTCCGCCTGGGTGACGATCCGCTACGTGCTGCTGGCGGCGCCGCTGAAGCTGGCACTGGCGCTGGGCGTCGCGCTGCTCCTCAATCGCCCGCGTCGCGGTCTCGGGTTCTACCGGTCGGCGTTCTATGCGCCGTCGCTGCTCGGCGCGTCGGTGTCGATCGCCCTGGTGTGGCGGGCTCTCTTCTCCACGGGAGGCCCGGTCGACAACGGGCTGAGCTCGGTGGGCATCGAGACGGGCGGCTGGATCGACAATCCGCAGTACGCCCTGTACGTGCTCGTGCTGCTCGCCGCCTGGCAGTTCGGTGCGCCCATGGTGATCTTCCTCGCCGGGCTGAAGCAGGTGCCGGTCGAGTTGTACGAGGCCGCCTCGATCGACGGCGCCGGACGCTGGCGCAAGTTCGTCAGCGTCACGCTGCCGATGCTCTCCCCGGTCATCTTCTTCAACCTGGTGCTCGAGATCATCCACGCCTTCCAGTCGTTCACCGGGGCGTTCATCATCAGCGGCGGCCGCGGCGGTCCTGCCGATTCCACGCTGTTCTACACGCTGTACCTCTACCGCGAGGGCTTCACGTTCTTCCACATGGGCTACGCGTCGGCTCTCGCCTGGGTGCTGCTGGTCGCCATCGGCGTCGTCACGCTCATCGTCTTCCGCACCGCCGGCTTCTGGGTGCACTACACCGCCGAGGAGAAGTGATGACCGACACACTGCCCGCCACCTCGACCACACGCGTTCATCGGGAGAGCCTGCGCCGCGCGCAGGGGCTCCGCTCGCTGAAGGTCACCGTCTGGCACGTCGCCCTGATCGCGATGGTGATCGTGCTGCTCTACCCGGTCGCCTGGCTCGTGTCGGCGTCCTTCAAGTCGAGCGGCGAGATCTTCACCACGACGCAGTTCTGGCCGCAGGAATGGACGCCGGGAAACTACACGCAGGCGCTGGAGGGCGCCGGGTCGCTCACCTTCTGGCAGCTGCTCGCGAACTCGCTGATCCTGTCGGTCCTGTCGGTCGTCGGCAACGTGTTCGCGTGCACGCTGGCCGGCTACGCGCTCGCGCGCATGCGATTCCGGCTGCAGCGGCCGTTCTTCGCCTTCATGATCGTCACGCTGATGCTGCCGATGCACGTGATCCTGATTCCGCAGTACATCATCTTCCAGCAGCTCGGTCTCATCGGGACCTTCCTGCCGCTCGTGCTGCCCAAGTTCCTCGGCACCGAAGCGTTCTTCGTGTTCCTCGTCGTGCAGTTCGTGCGCGGCATCCCCCGCGAGCTCGACGAGGCCGCCACCGTGGACGGCGCCGGCCCGTACCGGACGTTCTTCTCCGTGATCCTGCCGCTGCTGCAGCCGGCGCTCATCACGACCGCGATCTTCTCGTTCATCTGGAGCTGGAACGACTTCTTCGGACAGCTCATCTTCTTGAACAACCCCGCCACCTACACGGTGCAGCTCGGTCTGCGGCTGTTCATCGACCAGTCCAGCACCTCCTCGTACGGCGCGATGTTCGCGATGTCGGTGCTCGCGCTCCTTCCGGTGCTGCTGTTCTTCCTCGTCTTCCAGCGCTACCTCGTCGAGGGCGTCGCGACCTCCGGACTGAAGGGCTGAGCCATGTCGAGCTTGATGCGATCCATCGCCCGTCCTGACGCCCACCGCACCTATCGCGGGCGGTTCGTGGCGTTCACCGATGCGCTGCTGCTGGGCGTGCTCGTCCTCCTCGGCTCGCTCCCGGTCGTGACGTGGTTCGTCGCTATCGCCGCCGGCGCACGTCTCGCGCGGCTGCGCGAGACCGAGGACGCGACGGTCGGGTGGCGCACCTACTGGAAGGCATGGCGGGATGCCGCGGCATCCGGCTTCGTCGGATCATTCCTCGTTCCCGTGCTCGTGCTCGGCGTGCTGGCCGCCGATCTCTTCGCGGTGCGGGCGGGCCTGGATGCGCCGGCGACGGCCGCGGCCGCGATCTCGGCGATCGTGCTCGCCACCGTGGCATTGCGCACTGCGGCGGAATGGCGCTTCGGCGTGGCGTGGTCCGAGGCGGTGCGCGCGGCGGTGTCCCGGGCATCGACCGATCTGTCCGGAACCGCGCTGCTGGCCACCGCCGTCGTCGGCGTAGCGCTGATCGTGACGTGGGTGCCTCCGATCGCGATCGCCGCGGGCGGACCGCTCTGCGTCGCGGCCGCTGCGGTGCGCGCGCGCGCCGAGTCCCGCGCCTCGGCCGACACCCCCTGAACCACGGCGTCCCGAACGCCGCCACCGCCCGGCCTCCGGGCATAGACCCCGCCCGCACCAGGGCATCGAACGAAAGGCAATCATGAACGGATCATCGAGGATTCGCCGCCGGATCCTGGCCACCGCAGGAGCGGTCGCGAGCATCACCCTGCTGGCGACGGGGTGCGGTGTCGGCAGTTCCCCGTCGGCCGGACCGTCTACCGACCCCGACGCACCCGTCACCCTCACCTTCCAGTGGTGGGGCAACGACGACCGCGCCGCCGCCACCCAGAAGGTCGTCGACCTCTACGAGGAGAAGCACCCGAACGTCACGATCGAGACGAGCTTCGCCCCCGACGCGAACTACTGGGAGAAGATGGCGACGCAGGTCGCCGGCGGCAACACCCCGGACGTGTTCCAGATGAAGCTGGAGTACTTCAAGGAGTACCAGCAGCGTGGCGTGATCGCCGACCTGACGCCATTCACGAAGGGCGACGACGCGGTGCTGCACACCGACGACACCGCCGAGGCGGCGCTCGCGGCCGGCACCCTGGGCGACAAGATCTACGGCATGCCGACCGGCCGGTCGACGCAGTCCTTCTTCTACGACCCGGCCGCCTGGGAGGCGGCCGGCCTGGACGCCCCCGAGCTCGGCTGGACGTGGGACGACTTCGCCGACGCCGGTGAGGAGATCAAGGACTCCTCGGGCGGCGCGAAGTACCTGTCGGCCGACTTCGGCGACCAGGCGCCCTGGTTCCAGGCCTGGCTGCTGCAGCGGGGCAAGAGCCTGTACACCGACGACGGCGAGGTGAACTTCACGCAGAAGGACCTCGAGGAGTTCTGGAACTTCACCACCGGGCTGGTGGCCGACGGCGTGCTCACCCCGGCTGAGATCACCACGGCGAACGACCGCACCACGGCGAACTCGCCGCTGGTCAAGGGCGTCGCCCTCGGCGAGTTCAACGACGTGTCGCTCGCGTCGGCGTACTTCCAGGCGTTCGGAGAGGTGGCGCTCGCACCGTTCCCCGCGGACGAAGATGCCGAGGCCGCAGGCATGTTCGAGGGCGTGACCCAGCTGCTCACGGTCGCCAAGACGAGCACGCACCAGGAGGAGGCGGCCAAGTTCATCGACTTCTTCCTGAACGACCCGGAGGCCGGCGAGATCCTCGGCATCACCCGCGGCATGCCCGCCAACTCCGCGATCCTCGATGACCTGTCGTCGGGCTTCACGGGCGGCGACCTGGCCACGTACGAATTCGAGACCGACATGGCCGACGCCGTGGTCCCCGCGCCGCCGGTCGCACCCGAGGGCGGTTCCGAGAGCCTCACCGAGTTCAAGAGCATGTACGACAAGGTCATCTTCGGTCAGGTGACGGTGAAGGATGCCGCGGCGCAGATGTTCGCGGCCTTCCAGAGCAACATCTCGTGAGACGCCGGCCGGGTCGCTCTCTGCGGCCCGGCCCGCGGCATCCCTCCCCTCTTCTCGTGCCCCAGGAGGCCACCATGGACGTTCGGCGTGCTCCGACGTACCGCAACCCGGTCATCGACGCGGACTACTCCGACCCTGACGCGATCCGCGTCGGCGACGAGTACTGGATGATCGCGTCGAGCTTCAACCTCGCTCCGGGACTGCCGGTGCTGCGGTCGAGCGACCTCGTGCACTGGGAGCATGTGGCGAACGCCCTGCCCGCGGTGCCGCCCACCGCGCACTTCGCGCTCCCGCGCCACGGCGGAGGAGTGTGGGCGCCGAGCCTGCGGCAGCACGACGGCCGGTTCGTGATCGTGTATCCCGACCCCGACCACGGCATCTTCGTGATGACCGCGACTGACCCGCGCGGGCCGTGGAGCACACCGCGGGCGCTCATCGAGGGTCGCGGCCTCATCGACCCCTGCCCGCTGTGGGCGGACGACGGACGCGCCTACCTCGTGCATGGCTGGGCCAAGAGCCGCGCCGGTTTCAAGAACCGGCTGACGGTGGTCGAGGTCTCCGCCGACCTGACGCGTGTGGTCGGGCGACCGCGGGTCGTCATCGATGGCGAGGACCTCGACGGGTTCTCGACCCTCGAAGGCCCCAAGCTGTACCAGCGCGACGGCTGGTACTGGATCTTCGCGCCTGCGGGCGGCGTCGAGACCGGGTGGCAGACGGTGTTCCGGTCGCGCGACCCGTACGGGCCGTACGAGCACCGCATCGTGCTCGCGCAGGGCGACACCGAGATCAACGGTCCGCACCAGGGCGCGTGGGTCGACACCCCCGGCGGGGAGCACTGGTTCCTCCACTTCCAGGACCGCGGCCCGATCGGCCGTGTCGTGCACCTGCAGCCGATGCGGTGGGGCGACGACGGCTGGCCCGAGATCGGTGTGCCGGGGCCGGACGGCGTCGGACAGCCCGTGGTGCGGCATCCCTCGCCGGAAGGGGCGGTCGAGGACGGCCCGGAACGGCGCCTGCCGTACGCCGACGACGACTTCACCGGACCGCTGTCACCGTCGTGGACGTGGCAGGCGAACCCGCGCGCGGACTGGACCTCTGGCCCTCGGGACGGCGCGCTGCAGCTGACCGCGGTCGCCGACGACACCGGCGACCTGCGCACGCTCGGTCACGTGCTGAGTCAGCGGATGCCGGGGCAGGCGGCCGTCATCAGCACGGCCGTCGACGCCACAGCGCTCACCGGCGACGCAAGCCGCGCCGGT
The DNA here is from genome assembly GCF_044987405.1 of Microbacterium sp. ZW T2_14. Classification (NCBI taxonomy): domain Bacteria; kingdom Bacillati; phylum Actinomycetota; class Actinomycetes; order Micrococcales; family Microbacteriaceae; genus Microbacterium; species Microbacterium sp. ZW T2_14. The sequence goes on from NZ_JBJDRK010000020.1 coordinate 48,508, forward strand.
CTCGTGCTGCTCGGACGCGAGTATGTGTGGGTCGGCGTCGAACGGGCGGGCGGGGTCGTCCGTGCCGTCATGCGCGCCTCCGCCGAGCCGGGTGGCGCCGAGCGCGCGCTCACGGCCGGCGTCCCGATCGACGGCACGCTCCTCCTCCGCGTGCGGACCGACGGCGCCGAGCGAGCCTGGCTCGCGTGGTCGACCGACGGGCGCACCTGGACCGAACTCGCCGAAGCGGTGGCGCTCACGCCCGGCCGCTGGATCGGCACCCACATCGGCCTGTTCGCCGCCGCCCCGCTGGGCGACGGATCGGCCGGCGGCGTCGCGGCCTTCCGGCCGCTGCGCACCGTTCTGGATGTCGAGAGAGACATCGAGGACGCGGCTCAGGAGGCTCCCGCCGCCTGACCCGGTGTTGCCCCATCCCCACGAAGTACGGAGGAATGATGAAGTTCCGCACGATACGCACGGGCGCCCTCGCGCTGTGCACAGTTGCCGCGCTCGCGCTCGGCACACTCGGCGCCGCCGGCGTCGCGTCCGCCGCGACGCTCGCCCAGAAGGACGAGCCGCAGGCGACCAGCCCCGTCAACGTCGACCGCGCCCCGACCGGCGCCGTCGTGCTCGACCAGTCGATCATCCAGGATTCCACCTCCGACGGCCTGGGCCTCACCCTGGTGTGGGGCAAGCCCGCGGGGTACGAGCAGTTCGTCGACTACGCCGTCTATCGCGCCGGCAAGAAGCGACAGGATGCCGCATACGGCGCCTTCTCGCGGGTCGGGCTCGCAAGCTCGACCGCCACTCCGGCGCAGCACGCGTTCGACGTGTTCCGCGCCGATCCGTCCAACGCCGCGGCCCAGCCGACGACCACCCACAACCTGCTGATCTCGGGGCTGGAGCGTGGGCGGGACTACCGGTTCCGCGTGGCGGGAGTCCTCGCCGACGGCACCGAGGTCGCGCTGCCAGACGCCTATACGACGGGCACCGTCGCCATGCCGAACGAGCGGCCGGAGAAGTTCCAGGTCGCGAACGACGGGTACGCCGGCATCCTTCCCGTCGCCTCAGCCGCCGACGGCGGCGCGTTCGTCTCGACGACCGCGCTGCAGCAGGCCATCGACGACGCGTCGGCGTTCGCCGTGGCGAACCCGGGGCGCCAGGCCGAGGTCGTGATCCCCCGCAACGCGAGGGTGATCTCTGCCGCCGTGTTCCTCAAGACGGGGGTCACGCTCCGCGTCGACGGCACGCTGACGGCGTCCCTCGACCTCGCCGGGTATGTCCCGGAGGGCACCCAGTTCACGATGGTCAACGCCGAGAAGTTCCTCAACCTCATCAACGTCGAGGGCACGTCCCAGGCGCGGCTGCAGAACGTCCGCATCATCGGCACCGGCACCATCGACGGCCAGGGCTGGAAGCACCGCACCGACGGCGCGCCCAACGTGGCCTACGGCGACCAGCTGGGGCTGGCGGAATCCCTGCCCAGCACGTTCCGCACGATCGCCGAGAACGGCCTGCTCGCCGGAGAGATGTATCGGCAGTGCGTGGCGGCGGGCGGACCGACCGGCGACTCGAACTGCTACAAGAAGCGCTCGAACCTCATCGAAGGCGAGCACATCGACAACATGTACATCGGGGGCGGTCTGCGCCTGCAGAACCCGGCGAACTCGGTGACGGGCTTCAAGTACCTGTCGAACTACATCGTCAACGGCATCACCGTGCAGTCGTTCAACGGCAACAACGGCGACTCGATCAACGTCGCCCGCTTCAAGGGGTTCACGGCGCTCAACAACGTCATCAACTCGGGCGATGACAACATCGTGCTGAACGCCGGCAACATCAGCGAGTACCAGAAGGATCCGATCGGCGCCGTCGCCGGATCAGCGTGGATCTTCGACAACTACCTCGCCCGAGGCCACGGTGCGATCGCGTTCGGCAGCGGCACCACGTCATGGATCGACAACGTCCTCGTCGAAGACAACATCGCCGTCGGCACGAGCGACGGCATCCGCGCCAAGTCCAAGCCCGGCTCGGGCGGCGGCGTGCGGTTCGTGACGGTCCGCGACATGGCGATGAAGGACCTCACCAACCTCGTCGACGGTCAGGTCGACCCGCTCACCATCGGCTACCAGATGGACGGTGCGCCGTTCATCTTCACGACGCACTACCCGGGCGACTACACGAAGACGCGCTGGCCCTCGTTCCACGACTGGGACATCTCAAGGGTCACCGTCGACGGCAGCCGCACCGGCGGCATCGTGGTCGACGGCATCCACGACGACGCGAAGCTCGCCGCCGCCGGCATCCCGTTCATCGCGTCGAACCGCCTGCACTTCCGCGACGTGCACTTCACGAACACCGGCATCCCCCTGATCGACGAGCTGACCGACAGCTCGTTCGAGAACGTGACCTTCGACGGGGTGTCGGGTGACGCCGTGTGGGCCGACAGCAAGGGTCTGAAGAACGTGACCGTCGACGGCGCCGCCGCGCCCGAGGGCGACCGCGACTTCGCGGTCACCGCGGGCGGCGACACGGTGCTCACCACGGACCAGCAGGAGCTGCGACTGGTGACGGATGCCTCGTTCCGCCGGTTCTACGTGAACACGCTGCCCGAGGACGTGCTCGCCCGTGTCGGCGAGATCGCGGTCGACGGCGTGGCCGTCGACGCGTCGCTGTACCCGGCGTTCGGGCCGAAGTCGAGTAATCTGCCGCTGGTGGCGGGGACGGATGCCGCGATCTCGATCGCTCCCGTGCAGCACACCAATATCGGCACGGCGATCACGCTGCGCGCGCCGTTCCTGGCGTCGCTGGCCCCGGGATGCCACGACATCGAGCTGCGCTTCCAGAACGGTGTCGCCCGCACGTCGGTGCAGGTTCCCCAGGTCGTCGCTGCGACGACGGAGACCGTGCCGAACGGCTGATCTCCGACGGGTCGGTCGCCCCGCCGGCGGCGGGCTCGGCGCCGGCGACTCGCGTGCACACCGGCCGGCGACAACCGCCGGCCGGTGTGTCGCCGAGAACCCGCACTCCTGCCTCGCGCGTCCGGCCCCCGGCATCCGTCGGCTCCAGTAGTGTGGCCACGCGCCACGCCGAAGTGACGCCCGCGGCGGCGACACCCGCCGTTCACTGAAGGACGTCACGATGACCGACATGAGCTCCCCCGCCCCCGGATCGGACGAGCCCACCGCGCCCGCCGATCCGGTGCTGTCGACCGCCGCCCTCAACACCGCGGGCCTCGACGACACCCCGGTGCCGCGTCGGCGGGTGTTCGCCTGGGCGCTGTGGGACTGGGCGACCCAGCCCTTCAACTCGGTCATCCTCACCTTCGTCTTCGTGTCGCTGTACCTGGTCTCGGACTCGTTCCTTCCGGCCGGCGTCGCGGCGCAGAACGCCGACGGCGAGATGGTCTGCTCGCGCGCCGCCGACGCGGCGACGGAATACTGCGGCGCGCTCTCGGACCTGTCGGAGTGGTACGGCTGGGTGACGTTCGCGGCCGGCATCCTCATCCTCCTGTTGGCCCCGGTGCTGGGTCAGCGCGCCGACGCGGCGGGCACCAAGAAGCGCTGGGTGGTCGGTGCGACCGCGGTGCTGGCCCTGTTGCAGTTCGCGCTCTTCTTCGTCTACGCCGAGCCGCAGTTCTTCTGGCTGGGCGCCATCCTTGTGGCCCTCGGCTCGGTCTCCTCCGAGATCGCAGGTGTCAACTACAACGCGATGCTCGTCCAGGTTTCGACCCCGAAGACCATCGGCCGCGTGAGCGGCCTGGGATGGGGCCTCGGCTACATCGGCGGCATCCTCGCACTCGCCCTCGTGGTCGTGCTGAACACCTTCGACTGGTTCGGCCTCGATGTGTCGGACGGCCTGGCATATCGCCTCATCGCCGTGGGCGCGGCGGTGTGGACGGTGCTGTTCGCGCTCCCCTTCGTCTTTCTGGTGCCCGAGTCGCCGGCGAGCCCCGACCGGAAGCGCGTCGGATTCTTCGAGAGCTACGTCGTGCTCGTGCACGACATCGTGGCGCTCTTCCGTGAACACCGGCCGACCTTCTGGTTCCTCATCGCGAGCGCCGTCTATCGCGACGGTCTGGCCGGCGTATTCGCCTTCGGCGGCGTGCTCGCCGCAGTGTCGTTCGGGTTCAGCGCGACCGAGGTCATCGCGTTCGGCATCGCGCTCAACCTCGTGGCCGGCGTATCGACGATCATCGCCGGCCGCCTCGACGACCGGTTCGGCGCGCGTGCGGTCATCATCACGGCGCTCACCGTCCTCATCGTGAGCGCGCTGTTCGTCTTCTTCTTCCGTGAGGGCGGCAAGCCCGTGTTCTGGGTCGGCGGGATCATCCTCTCCGCCGCCGTCGGTCCCGCGCAGGCATCGAGTCGGTCGCTGCTCGCGCGGGTCACGCCGCTCGGCATGCAGGGCGAGGTGTTCGGCCTCTATGCGACCACCGGCCGCGTGATGAGCTTCCTGTCTCCCCTGCTCTGGTCGGTGCTCATCGGCGTCTTCGGCGCCACCCACTACGGCATCCTGGGCATCGTCATCGTGCTGCTGGTCGGACTGCTCCTCCTGCTGCCGGTGAAGCTGAAGCCCTCCGACATCGCCCGCGACCGCGCCGACGCCTCGGGCTGAGCGGGCGTCGACGGCCGCGCGAGCGATCGAAGGGGCGCGGCATCCGATACCCTCGCATTCGGTGAGATTTCACCGGTGCGACTGGGGGGCCGTCGCGCTTTCCCGCGCTGCAGCCGAATCCCGAGAGGCACCGTGATCCCGTCGACCCCGCGACGACTCGCCGAGAGCCGGCGCATCGCGCGCCATCGCCGGGCGCTGGGCTACTGGGGCGTCCTGCTCGCGATGCTCATCTCGCTGTGGATCGGCACCACCGTCGTCCCACCGGAGTGGCTGCACGCGCCGGCGCTGTTCGGCCACCTGGCGTCCGTGATCGTGGGACTCGGCGCCGCGGTGCTCCTCGAGGTGAGCGGCCTGCTCTGGATGCTGCGCCGCGCCGGTCTGGACGATCTGCGGCGCGTCGAGCGCACCGTGAGCGGGCTCGCGTGGCTCGGCATCGCGGGACTGGTCGCCACCGGCGCCTTCCTGCAGCCCGACCTCGGCCAGCCGCTGACGGCGATCAAGATGATCGCCGTGCTCGTCGCAGCCATGAACGGCGTCGGAATGACACGGCTGACCGACGAATTGTCGCGTCTCCCCGCCGGCGTCCGCTTCACCGCCCTGCCCGGCCGGCTGCAGGCCTGGTGCGTGTGGAGCGCGGTCGTCTCCCAGTCGGCGTGGTGGACCGCGGTGCTGATCGGGATGCTGAACAGCGCTTCACGGTGATCTCCCGGCATCCTCACCCTCGCCTCGCAACCTCCCGCGGGTTAGGCTCTAGCCTTACCGGACTACCCGGCCGGTGACCCCCCGCCCGGCCTCACGGCCGCATCGACCTCGAGGATGCCCATGCGCGATCAGACGCGCGGCGACGAGGACGCGCCCGGACCCCGCCGCGGCCAGTCCTCTCCACAGCCGACCGCCGCCTTGCCCACCGCGTCCGCCTCCGCCGCTTCTCCGGCCACGTCGACGAAGCCGTCGGCGATCGACGAACGGCGTGAGCGCCGCCGAAAGCGGCGCCGCACCATGCTCATCTGGACGACGGTCGTCGGCATCGTCGTGCTCGTCGGTTCGATCAGCACCGTGTCGTACGCCATCGTGTCGAACCTCGCCGAACCGGCGCCGGCCGCAGAAGAGCCGGCGCCCGCAGCGCCTGCCACCGTCGAGCCGATCGTGTTCCCGCAGGACGAGCCCGCCGCCACTGCCGGCGCCCAGCCGTGCGCGACGGTGAGCGTCCTGTCGTCGTTCGAGAACTCCGAGATGGTCGAGAGCCTGGCCGCCGCCTACAACAGCCAGCCCCGCAACGTCGCGGGATCGTGCGTGACGGTGACGACCGCGAAAGAGAAGTCCGGTCTCGCGGCCGGAGTCGTGGCGACCGCGTTCCCCAGCCTTCCCGCCGACCAGAAGCCGACCGTGTGGCTGCCGGACTCCTCCACGTGGGTCGACGTCGCGCAGTCTCAGGGCGCCACCAACCTCCGCGCCGAGGGCACGAGCGTCGCGACCTCCGACGTCGTGATCGCGATGCCCGAGAACCTCGCCGAGACGATCGGCTGGGATGCCGAGGCGCCGACGTGGAGCGAGATCTTCGAGGCGGCCGGCGACCCCGACCTGTGGAGCGGCCTCGGCCACCCCGAATGGGGCGCGTTCAAGCTCGGCAAGACCAGTCCGCTGATGGCGACCTCGGGCGAGGCTGCCATGTATGCGTCGTACGGCACGGCGGCAGGATCGCTGACCGACCTCACCGCCGCCCAGGTGCAGGATCCCTCGGTGCAGGCGGAGGTGCACGGGAACGAGACGGCGACCAGCCACTACATGGCCACGCCCGAGCACTTCCTCTGGCACGCGCGCCAGGCCGAGGCATCCGGCTCCACCGCAGACTTCCTCTCGGCGGTCATCGTCGACGAGAAGTCGGTGTGGGACTACAACCGCGGCATCACGAGCCGTGACGGCATCACGCGCACGCAGGGCGAGCCGCCGTCGGAGCAGCTGGTGCCGATCTATCCCGCCGACGGCTATTACTCCGCCGACAACCCGGTCATGCGCCTCACGGGCGAGTGGATCGATCCGGTCGAGTCGGAGGCCGCGGCCGACTTCATCCGCTTCACGCACACCGCGCAGGGCCAGTCGGCCGTGCGCGCCGCCGGCTACCGCGACCTCAACGGCGCGCTCGACGAGAGCGTCGAGAAGGTCGGCCAGCTCGAGGGCGCCCAGCGCGGCACCCTGGCGTTCCCCGCCGCAGACGTCGTGACCGCCGTGCAGGCCTCGTTCCCCGAGGTGCGCAAGCGCGCGAACGTGCTGTTCCTGCTCGACGTCTCGGGCTCGATGGACGAGCCGATCCCGGCGGGCGACACCAAGCTGGTGCAGGCGCGCAAGGCGATCGAGGCCGCGCTCGGGCACTTCACGACGGGCGACGACGTCGGCCTCGCCGCCTTCGCACAGGGTCCCGATGGCGCGATGCTGCCGGGTCTCGTGTCGCCGGTCTCCGACATCGGCACGTCGCGCGACGCGTTCCTCGGCGCCCTCGGCGGTCTCACCTCGATGGGCGACACACCGCTGTATCAGGCGGTCGACACGTTCGCCTCACAGCAGGCGGCGTCGTGGACGAGCGACCACATCAACGCCATCGTGCTGCTCAGCGACGGTGAGAACGACACCCCCAACGCCCCGACCATCGGCGCCGACCAGATGCTGGCGAACCTGAAGGACATGCACCACGCGACACCGGTGCTCATCTTCACGCTGGCCTACGGTGCCGATGCCGACGTGGCGACGCTGCAGTCGATCTCGAGCGCGACCGGCGCGCATTACTACGACGCCACCGACCCCTCCAAGCTGCAGGCGGTGCTCGGAGACCTCGTCACCAGCTTCTGACCCGGCGGGCGAGGACGCGACGAACGGGCCCGGTCCCGGTGGTTGAGCGAGCGAGGAACGAGCGAGACGAAACGGCCCGGACCGGGACGGACGACACGCGCCCGGCCCCGGTCGTTGAGCGAGCGAGGAACGAGCGAGACGAAACGGGCCCGGACCGGGACGGACGACACGCGCCCGGCCCCGGTCGTTGAGCGAGCGAGGAACGAGCGAGACGAAACGGCCCGGACCGTCTCGCACACTGCGCGTTTCGTCTCGGTCGCTGGCTCCCTCGCTCAACGACCGGTCGGGTGACGCCCGTGACCTCTACGGCCAGGAGTCGGCGAGCTTCGTCAGCAGGCGCGCGAGCTCGGCGCGCTCGTCGTCGGTGAAGGCGGCGAGCGCGGCGTCCATCGCCTCCCGCCGCTCGCCCCGGAAGCCGCGAACGAGCCGGGTTCCGGCATCCGTCAGTGCGACGCGCGTGCGGCGCGCGTCGTCGGGGTCGGCCTCGCGCCGCACCAGGTCGAGCTGCACCGCCTGCTGCACGAGCCGCGACGCCCGGGGCTGATCGACGCCGACAGCCTCTGCGATCTCGCCCACCGAGAGCGGATGGGATGCCGCGGCCAGCGCCTCGAGCAGCCTCATGCGCGCCGGTCCGCCGATGCGAGCGGCCCCACCCCAGGGCGGTCCCCCGAACCCGGGTCCGCCGAACCCCGGCCCGCCGAACCCGGGCACTGCTCCTCGACCCCACGGGCCGCCACCGCCGCGCCGCCCCGGGAAGCCGTGGGTCGGATCGTCGCCGTGCGCGTGATCCTCGGCGTCGTCGGCGTCGTGGGAGTGCGGGCCGCCGTGACCGTGACCGCCGTGCCCGTGTGCGTGCGGCCCTTCGCCGTGCGGGCCGGAGCCGTCGGCCCACGGCGGACGCGGCATCCTTCGTCCGCGCAATCGGGCGAGAGCAGCGGCGATGGCGTCGGAAGGGTCGGCGGGGGTGGACGACATGCCTCCAACTTACATGTGACTTGACATGCATCCCAACTACATGTCACACTGCATGTACATGCACTTCGACATGTAAAACGCGGCGGCTTCTCATGCCGCCCCTCCCCTCAAAGGACTTCACACATGAACGACATCACTGACAACGAAGAGAACGAGAACGAGAATGAGGCTCCCCGCCCCGCCGACCCCCGGCCGCTCGGCTACTGGCTGCGTGCCGTGGACGGGCTGCTGACACGCGAGTTCGCGACGGCGCTCGAGGCCGAAGGCATCAGCCGCCGCGACTGGATGCTGCTGAACGTGCTCTCGGGCGACATCGACGCCCCTGGGCTCCGGGAGCGCCTCGCACGCAAGGGCAAGCGCCTGCGCGGGCTCGAGGAACGCGGCTGGGTCGTCGAGCACGGCGACGGCACGTGGGCCCTGACGGACCTCGGGCGCGCCGAGAAGGAGCGCATCGGCGGGATCGTCGACGGCCTCCGCTCCCGCGTGGTCGACGCCGTCGGCGACGCCGAGGCGTACGCGGCCCTGACGAGCTCGCTCGAGGCGATCGCCCGCGAGCTGGGCTGGGACGAGAGCACCGCCGGTCGCGAGCGCGGCTTCGGCGGGTTCGGGCGGCCCGGTTTCGGCCGGGGCGGCTTCGGCCCGGAGTTCGGTGGCCACGGCTTCGGTCCGGGCTTCCGGCCGAACTGGGGGCCGGGATTCGGCGGGCGTCCGCGTCCGTTCGAGCCCGAGAACCACGGCTACGGGCATGACCGTCACCGCGGCTTCGGCCCCGGGCGTCCCGGTCACCCGGCCGAGCGCTTCGACGAGCCGATGCGCGGCTACGGCGACCACGGCTGCGCGGGCCACCACCCGCACGCCGGCCACAGCCACTTCGACCACGACGCCGACCACGGCGGTCACGGTCACGGCCACGGCCACGGCGGTCACGGTCACTCCGGCGAGCGCGGCCACGGCCGCGGCGGCCGCGGTGCGCAGCAGGCGTACGAGCGCGGCTTCGACGCCGGGTTCGCGCGCGGCCGGGCGGCCGGGGCGGCCTGAGCCGCAGCATCCGAATTCCCGCGAGGGGAGATTCCCGCACCTGAGTGTGCGGGACTCTCCCCTTTCGCATTTCCCCGACGCGCGGACACATGCGCGTCATACACCCCGGGCACAATGGGGGCGTGACCACCGCCCCCGCGCTCCTCGCCATCTCCCACGGCACTGCGTCGCCCGCGGGGCAGGCGGCGGTGGCCGGGCTCGTCGAGGCCGTCGCGCGACGGCTTCCGGATGTGACCGTGCGCCTCGGCCATGTGGATGTGCAGCAGCCCGATGTCGCGGCATCCCTCGACGCGATCCCTGAGGGGATGCCCGTCGTGATCGTTCCGCTGCTGCTGTCGGCCGGGTACCACGTGCGCGTCGACCTGCGGCAGCAGACCGCGGGACGCGACGGGGTGGTGATCGCGCCGGCGCTCGGTCCCGACCTCCGGCTGGTCGAGGTGCTCCTGGCACGCCTGACGCCGCTCGCCCCCGCAGCGGAGGACGAGATCGTGCTCGCGGTCGCGGGATCCAGCGACGACCGAGCCAACGAGGACTGCCGCGAGATCGGACGGATGCTGGGCGCCCGGCTCGGTCGCGAGGTCAGCGTCGGCTTCCTCGCGGCGGCCGACCCGCGCCTGGACGTCGCGGTGGCGCAGGCGGTGGCGACGACGGCCACGCGCACCGTGGTGGCGAACTACCTCCTCGCCCCGGGTTACTTCCATGACCTCGCCGTGCGGATGGCAGCCGGTGCCCCCGTGGCGCCGCCCCTGCTGGGCGACGACGAGCCGCCGGCCGGCCTGGTCGACATCGTGGTCGACCGCTACCGCGCCGGCGCGGGGCTTGCGGGCTCACCCGCGTCGGGCTGACCGCTCGTTGGACCCGGTCCACAAAGACGGCGGACCGCAACTGTGTGACGCCCCGTTACGTCGGTTAACGCCCCTTGACATTCGGATAGGCCCTCGACCTGCTCGCTTCTAGCCTCAGGGAACGGACTCGTTAGGGTCCGCTCCGGGGACGCCCGGGGAGCATCCGGAGGCCACCGTGACCATCAGCGAAACCGAAGCGCACGCTGCGGCGGAACGCCCGCGCGCCGCCGTGCGCCCGCCGCGCGCGTCGTCGAAGCCGAACGGCCAGTGGAAGATCGACGGCACCGCGCCGCTCAACGGCAACGAGGAGTGGAAGCAGGTCGACAACGGCCTCAGCGTCCGCGAGCGCATCGAGCAGACGTATTCGAAGGGCGGCTTCGCCTCCATCGATCCGACCGACCTCCACGGCCGGTTCCGCGTGTGGGGGCTGTACACGCAGCGCAAGCCCGGTATCGACGGCGGCCGCACCGCGACCCTGACGCCCGAAGAGCTCGAGGACGAGTACTTCATGCTGCGGGTCCGTATCGACGGCGGCCAGCTGACCACCGCGCAGCTGCGCGTGATCGCCGGCATCTCGACCGAGTTCGGCCGCGACAGCGCCGACATCACCGACCGCCAGAACATCCAGCTGCACTGGATCCGCGTCGAGGACGTGCCCGAGATCTGGCGCCGCCTCGAGGCCGTGGGCCTGCAGACCACCGAGGCGTGCGGCGACGTGCCGCGCGTCGTGCTGGGATCGCCGGTGGCCGGCATCGCCGCCGACGAGCTGATCGACCCGACGCCGCAGATCACCGAGATCACCGACCGGTTCATCGGCGACGAGACGCTGGCGAACCTGCCCCGCAAGTTCAAGACGGCGATCACCGGGCACCCCAGCCAGGACGTCGTCCACGAGATCAACGACGTCGCGTTCGTCGCCGTCGAGCACCCCGAGCTGGGCATCGGCTACGACCTGTGGGTCGGCGGCGCGCTGTCGACCACCCCGCGACTCGGCGAGCGCCTGGGCACCTTCGTGCGGCCCGATCAGGTGGCGGATGCCTGGCACGGCGTCACCCAGATCTTCCGCGACTACGGCTACCGGCGGCTGCGCAACAAGGCGCGGCTGAAGTTCCTGCTCGCGGAGTGGGGCACCGAGAAGTTCCGGCAGGTGCTGCAGGACGAGTACCTCGGGTATGAGCTCCCCGACGGTCCCGCGGCGCCGAAGCCGCTCACGCCCGGCGACCACGTCGGCGTGCACGAGCAGAAGGACGGCCGCTTCTACGTCGGCGTCACGCCCATCGTGGGTCGCGTCTCGGGCCCGACGCTCACGAAGCTCGCCGACGTCATCGAGGCGCACGGCTCGAGCCGCCTGCGCACGACGCCGCACCAGAAGCTCGTCATCCTGGACGTGCCCGCAGAGAACGTCGAGCCGCTGGTCGCCGAGCTCGACGCCCTCGGGCTGCAGGCGCGTCCGAGCCTCATCCGCCGCGGCACGATCGCCTGCACCGGCATCGAGTTCTGCAAGCTCGCGATCGTCGAGACCAAGGTCAACGCGACAGCCGCCGTGCTCGATCTCGAGGAGCGTCTCAACGGCTTCGAGCTGCCGCATCCGATCTCCCTGCATGTCAACGGATGCCCCAACTCCTGCGCTCGCATCCAGACCGCCGACATCGGCCTGAAGGGTCAGCTCGTCACCATCGACGGCGAGCAGGTGCCCGGGTACCAGGTGCACCTCGGCGGCGGACTCGCCTCGCAGGACCGCGACGAGCCCGGCCTCGGCCGCACCGTGCGCGGACTCAAGGTGGCCGCGGACGGCATCGCCGACTACGTCGAGCGCGTCGTGCGCCGCTTCCTCGCCGACCGCGACGCCGCGTCGAACGAGACCTTCGCCCAGTGGGCCCACCGCGCCGAAGAGGAGGCCCTCCAGTGACGATCTCGGCACCGCGTTTCGTCTCGCTTCGCTCGCTCAACGACCGGGTTCCGGTCGTTGAGGGAGGGAGCGCCAGCGACCGAGACGAAACGCCCCGGACCAACGAGGAGGCCCAGGCATGACCGTCTCTCTCGCCCCGCGCGTCGCCGTCAAGCGCACGCGCGAAGAGCTGAAGGCCCTCGCCGAGCAGGGCAACCTCGAGCTCGGCAGCCTGACCGACCACGAGGCATCCGCCGCTGAGGTGGTCGCGTGGGTCGCACGCAATTTCGGGACGGATGCCGCGGCCGTCGCCTGCTCCATGGCCGACGCCGCGCTCCCCCACCTCGTGGCCGAGCAGCTGCCCGGCGTGGACGTGCTGTTCCTCGACACGGGCTACCACTTCACCGAGACGTACGCGACGCGCGACGAGGTGCAGCGCGCGCTCGACGTGCGGATCGTCGACATCACCCCGGACCAGACCGTCGCCGAGCAGGACGCCGAGTTCGGCGCCCAGCTGTTCGCCCGGGATCCCGGCCTCTGCTGCGCGCGCCGCAAGGTCGCCCCGCTGCAGGACGCCCTCGGCGGCTACGAGGTGTGGTTCACGGGCGTCCGCCGCGACGAGGCGCCCACGCGCACGAACACGCCCCTCGTGACGTGGGACGAGCGCAACGGCCTCGTCAAGGTGAACCCGGTCGCGGCATGGAGCTTCGACGACGTGCTCGCCTACGCGACCGCGCACAAGGCGCCGGTGAACCTGCTCGTCGGATTCGGCTACCCGTCGATCGGCTGCGAGCCGTGCACGAAGCCGGTCGCGGCCGGCGAAGACCCCCGTTCCGGCCGCTGGGCCGGACTCTCGAAGACCGAATGCGGGCTCCACGAATGACCTCTCTGCACGCTGCCACGTCCGCTCAGCCTCGGACTTCTGCCCAGGCTCGGGCGGATACGGCCGAAACGGCCGAGTCCCGGCAGATCGCCGACCAGACGGGAAATGCCCGGACTCCGGCATCAGCCGAGACTCGGACGTATGGCGCCGATTCCTCCGACTCCCGGCAGATCGCCGACTTCGGACGGGGGGCGGATGCCGCCGCCGCGCCGGCGCCGCTCTCGACCCTCGACCTGCTCGAGGCCGAGGCGATCCACGTCATCCGCGAGGTGGTCGCCGAGTTCGAGCGGCCCGTCCTGCTCTTCTCCGGAGGCAAGGACTCGGTCGTCGTCCTGCACCTGGCCACCAAGGCGTTCGCGCCCGGCCGGGTGCCGTTCCCGGTGCTCCACGTCGACACCGGACACAACTTCCCCGAGGTGCTGGCCTTCCGCGACGAGACCGTCGAGCGGCTCGGCATCCGCCTGGAGGTCGCCCGCGTGCAGGACTACATCGACGACGGCCGCCTGCAGGAGCGCGCCGACGGCACCCGCAACCCGCTGCAGACCGTGCCGCTGCTGGACGCCATCGCCGCCGGCCGTCACGACGCCGTGTTCGGCGGGGCCCGCCGCGACGAGGACAAGGCCCGCGCCAAGGAGCGCATCATCTCGCTGCGCGACGAGTTCGGACAGTGGGACCCGCGCAACCAGCGCCCCGAGCTGTGGAGCCTCTACAACGGGCGCCACACTCCGGGCCAGCACGTGCGCGCGTTCCCCATCTCGAACTGGACCGAGCTCGACGTCTGGCGCTACATCGAGCGCGAGGGCATCGCGCTGCCGCCGCTGTACTTCGCGCACGAGCGCGACGTCTACGCCCGCGACGGCATGTGGCGTCCGGTGGGCGAGTTCTCGCCGCCGCGCGAGAACGAGACCGTCGAGCGCCGCACGGTCCGCTACCGCACGGTGGGCGACATGAGCTGCACCGGCGCCGTGGAATCGGATGCCGCGGACCTCGCCGCGATCGTCGCCGAGGTCGCCGTCTCCACCCTCACCGAGCGCGGCGCGACCCGCGCCGACGACCGCCTCAGCGAGGCGGCCATGGAGGATCGCAAGAAGGACGGGTACTTCTGATGACCGCTGACACTCAGATTCCGGTCGTTGAGCGAGCAGAGCTCGCCGAAACGCCTGCGGTCGACCGGCACGTTTCGTCTCGGTCGTTCCTCCCTCGCTCAACGACCGGGGTGGAGCAGCAGCCGACGCTGTTCCGGTTCGCGACGGCGGGGTCGGTCGACGATGGAAAGTCGACACTGGTCGGCCGGCTGCTGCACGACTCGAAGGCGATCCTCGCCGACCAGCTCGAGCAGGTCGCCCGCACGTCCGCCGACCGCGGCTTCGCGCACGGCGACTTCGACTTCGCGCTCCTCACCGACGGCCTCCGCGCCGAGCGCGAGCAGGGCATCACGATAGACGTCGCCTACCGGTACTTCTCGACGGGCACGCGATCGTTCATCCTCGCGGACTGCCCGGGCCACGTGCAGTACACGCGCAACATGGTCACCGGTGCGACGACCGCCGATGCCGTCATCGTGCTCGTCGACGGCCGCAAGGGCGTGCTCGAGCAGACCAGGCGGCACCTCGCCGTCGTGGCGCTGCTGCGCGTCCCCCACGTGATCGTGGCGGTCAACAAGATCGACCTGATCGGGTTCTCGGCGGATGCCTTCGCCGACGTCGCCGCGCAGGCCCGCGCCGTCGCGCTCGAGCTCGGCATCGAGGATCTGCACGTGCTGCCCGTGTCGGCACTCGAGGGCGACAACATCGTGGACCGCTCCGAGCGGACCCCCTGGTACGACGGCCCGGCGCTGCTCGAGCTTCTCGAGACGCTGCCCGCCGCCGATGAGACGGAGCGGGAGCTCGAGCCGCTGCGCCTGCCGGTGCAGCTCGTGCTGCGCCCGCAGGGCGGCCTCGCACCGGGCATCGATGCCGGCGAGGCCGAGCGACTGCGCGACTACCGCGCCGTCGCCGGCCGCATCTCGAGCGGCGTCGTCCGGGTGGGCGATCGCGTCGAGGTGTTCCCGGCGGGCCGGGAGACCACGGTCACCGGCATCCGCTCCGCCGGCGCAGAGGTGGACGAGGCGACCGCCCCGCAGTCCGTCTCCCTCGAGTTCGCGGACGACATCGACACGGCACGCGGTGCCCTGGTGGTGAAGGCCGGCTCGCTGCCGGCGGCCCGACGGGAGTTCGACGCCGAGCTGTTCCAGCTGGATGCGCGGACGCTGACCCCCGGCATCCGTGTCCTCATCAAGCACGGCACCGCGACGGTGCAGGCCATCGTCGCGCAGATCGAGTCCCGCTACGACCTCGACGCGCTCACCCACGAGCCGGCGCAGACGCTCGAGACCAACGACATCGGCCGCGTGCGCCTGCGAGTGGCGGCCGACCTGCCGCTCGAGCCGTACCGCACCAGCCGCCACGGGGGCTCGTTCCTCGTGATCCATCCGTCCGACGGCGCGACGCTCGCCGCCGGCATCGTGCGCGACTGAATCGCACACCACCACCCCACCGAGCAGCACCCGAACCGAAGGAGGCGACACCGTGAAGAACATCATCCGCACTACGACCGCAATCACAACCCTGGGACTTGTGGCGGCCATGATGGCCGGCTGCGCCTCCGCTGCGGCAGACCCCGGAACGGGTGAGTCCGCCGCACCCGTCGACGAGCTGCGCCTCGGCTACTTCGCCAACGTGACGCACGCGCCCGCGCTGGTGGGACTCGAAGAGGGCCTGTTCCAGGACGCGCTCGGCGACGTCGACGTGACGACCCAGGTCTTCAACGCCGGTCCCGCCGCCATCGAGGCGCTGTCGGCCGGAGCGATCGACGCCACGTACATCGGCCCGAACCCGTCGATCAACACGTTCATCCAGTCCGGCGGCGAGTCCGCACGCATCGTCGCGGGAGCCGCCACCGGCGGTGCGGCGCTCGTCGTGCGTGACGGCATCGACTCGCCGGAAGACCTCGCCGGCACGACGCTCGCCTCGCCGCAGTTGGGCAACACGCAGGACGTCGCGCTGCGGAAGTGGCTGGCCGACGAGGGCTTCGAGACCGACACCTCGGGCGGCGGCGACGTGCAGGTCACGCCCACCGAGAACGCGCAGACCCTCACCCTCTTCCAGCAGGGCGAGCTCGACGGCGCGTGGCTGCCCGAGCCGTGGGTGTCGCGGCTGATCCTCGACGCGGGCGCGCACGTGCTGCAGGACGAGGCCGACCTGTGGGACGACGGCGCGTTCCCGACCACCGTGCTCCTGGTGCGCAAGGAGTTCCTCGACGAGCACCCCGACGTCGTCGCCGACCTGCTGAAGGGCCACGAGGCCGCCGTGCAGTGGATCGCCGACAACCCCGACGAGGCGCCGACCGTCATCAACGGCGCCATCGAGAAGGAGACCGGCAAGCCGCTGGATGACGCCGTGATCGAGCGGGCGCTCGAGCACGTCACGTTCTCGGTCGACCCCCACGCCGACACGTTCGAGACGCTCGTCCAGAACGGCATCGAAGCCGGCACCCAGAAGGAGGGCTCGATCGAGGGACTGTTCGATCTGCGGCTCCTGAACAAGCAGCTCGAGGCCGAGGGCGAAGACACCGTCTCGGCATCAGGGCTCGGCGAGGACTGACATGAGCACCGCTCCCGCACCCGCGTCCGGGGCGCAGGCCGCCCCGGACGCGGGCGCGCCCGCGCCGGCACGCGCGACGCCCCGCAGCCCGCTCGGCCCCAGCTTCGAC
>NZ_JBJDRK010000021.1:0-65077 GCF_044987405.1 Microbacterium sp. ZW T2_14
CCCGGTCACCGGTGCCGCCCCCGCCGCGAGCGCAGGCATCATCGAGCTGGCCCAGCGCCTGCACGACGAGCACGTCGCCGAGGGCATCGCGCAGCGCGACCAGCTCATCTCCGACGCCAAGTCGCAGGCCGCCTCGATCGTGTCCGAGGCCGAGACCCGCGGTCGCGAAGAGCTCGCGAAGCTCGACCGCGAGCGTGTCGGGCTCGAGAGCAAGATCACCGAGCTGCGCAACTTCGAGCGCGACTACCGCGCTCAGCTGCGCAGCTACATCGAGGGCAAGCTGCGCGACCTCGAGACCACGGCGACGCAGTCCGGCGCACAGCCGGTCTCCGCGCTGGGCCTCTAGGCCTTGACGCGTCGACCTCCCCTTCGTCAGGCGGCGGCCGGCACCATCATCGCGATTCTCGCGGTGGCGGTGCTGGCCGCCGACCAGTTGGCGAAGTATCTTGCGCTCGAGAACCTGCCGTACCAGGAGCCCGTCGAGGTTCTGGGCGACTTCCTGAGCTTCTACCTGACGCGCAATCCCGGCGCCGCCTTCTCGCTCGGCGAGGGGGTCACCTGGATCTTCACCATCGCGCTGGCCGCCGTCGCCGGCGTCATCGTCTGGCTCGCCGCGACCCGGGTGCGTTCCCGGCTGTGGGCGGTCGCTCTGGGGCTCCTTCTCGGCGGCGTCCTGGGCAACCTCACCGACCGGCTCTTCCGCGATCCTGGATTCGGCGTCGGGCACGTGGTGGACTTCATCAACACGCCGTGGATGTGGTTCTTCCCCGGCATGTCGCCGGCGATCTACAACGTCGCCGACATCTTCATCGTGTGCGACATGATCGCGATCGCACTGCTGGTACTCGTGGGGGTGCATATGGACGGTACGCGCGACAGCGGCCGTAAAGACCGCGAAGGCGGCCGCAAGGAGAACGAAGAGACGCTCCTGGGCGAGGACGGCGACCAGTTCGCGCCGGGCGGCGCCGTGGCCGGCTTCGGGAGCGAGTTCCCCGTGGCGGACGCGGAGGCCGGGATCCCCGCCGACGAGCGCGGACTGCCGCCGCTGAGCGAGAGCGAGCAGCTCGAGGTCGAGGAAGAGGCCGAGCGCGAGGCGGAGGAGTACGAGGCCGATCCGGAGCCGCGCCGTCCCGGGCGCGACGCCGAGATCTGACGTGGAGTCGCGGAGCCTTCCCGTTCCCGACGGGCTCGACGGCACGCGCGTCGACGCCGCACTCGCGAAGATGCTGGGGTTCTCACGCACCTTCGCGGCAGACGTGGCCGATGCCGGCGGCGTGTCGATGGACGGGCGGACGCTCGCGAAGTCCGACAAGCTCCGCGGCGGAGCCTGGCTCGACGTGGCATGGACGCCCAAGGAGGAGCCGCGCGTCATTCCCGTCGAGGTGCCCGACCTCGGTGTCGTCTATGACGACGACGACATCGTCGTGGTCGACAAGCCCAGCGGCGTCGCCGCTCATCCGTCGCTCGGATGGGAGGGGCCGACCGTGCTGGGCGCCCTCGCCGCGGGCGGCTACCGCATCGCGACGACCGGCGCGGCGGAGCGGCAGGGCGTCGTGCATCGCCTCGACGTCGGCACGAGCGGGCTCATGGTGGTCGCCAAGACCGAGTCCGCCTACGTCGCGCTCAAGCGCGCGTTCAAGGAGCGCGAGGTCGAGAAGATCTACCACGCTGTCGTGCAGGGGCATCCGGACCCGCTCGCCGGCACCATCGACGCGCCGATCGGGCGGCATCCTGCGCACTCGTGGAAGTTCGCCGTCACGCCCGACGGCAAGGACTCCGTCACGCACTACGAGACGCTCGAGGCCTTTCCCGGCGCCTCGCTGCTCGAGATCCATCTCGAGACCGGCCGCACCCATCAGATCCGCGTGCACATGGCCGCGCATCGGCATCCGTGCGTGGGCGACCCGCTCTACGGCGCCGACCCCACGATGTCGGCGCGGCTCGGCCTCACCCGCCAGTGGCTGCACGCGCACGAGCTGTCGTTCGCGCACCCGTCGACGGGGGAGTGGGTCACCTTCACCTCGCCCTATCCCGCCGATCTCGCCCACGCGCTCGAGGTCCTGCGCGGCGACTGACCGCTCCTCTCGCCGCGGTCCGCGTCACCGGCCGCTGAGATCAGCGGCCGCCCTCGAACCGGGCTGCGTCCTCGTCGCGGAGCGCGTGCTCGATGCGGCGACGCATGTCGGGCAGCTCGAGCTCGGGCAGCGAGCGCGCGTCGTACCAGCCGACCTCGGTCATCTCGCCGTCGGCCGGGTACGGCTCGCCCGACACCCAGCTGCAGCGGAAGACGAGGTCGAGGTAATCGGACTGGTCGCCGTTCGGGTAGGTCACGCGGGGGATCTGGTGCACCCACGCCAGGCGCTCCACGCGGCACACGACACCGGCCTCTTCCAGCGTCTCGCGCGCGGCGGCGTCGGCCGGCTCCTCGCCGGGGTCGACGATTCCCGTCACCGGGGTGAGATGGCCGTTGTCGCTGCGACGCCCCAGCAGCACGTCGCCGTCGCGGACGACGACAGCGGTGACGCCGACCAGCGGCAGGGGGCGGGTGCCGACGAATCGGCGCAGGTCGAGGATGAAGTCGGGTGTCGGCATGCACTCACCGTATGCGCGCGACGGCGCGTACGGCGTCCTCGCCCGCCGAAAGGCGCCCATTTCGGACGGTCGCGGATGTCGGAGGCCCCGGCCACACTGAGCGCATGGTGATCGAGGTGCGACCCGCCACGGTGTTCGAAGATGTGGCGGCGGTCATCGGGCCGAAGAAGCCCGAGTCGAGCGTGTGCTTCTGCCTGAGCTACCGCCTCCCGGCGAAGGAGGCGACGGCGCTGCGGGGGCCGGAGCGGGCGGACCGGGTGCGGCGCCTCATGCACGAGGAGGGACCGATCGGGGTGCTGGCGTACGACGGCGAGGAACCCGTCGGCTGGGCGGCGGTCGCTCCGCGCACCAAGACGCATTTCGCCACCTTCCGCAAGATCCCGCACGTCGACGATCTCGACGTGTGGTCGCTGTGGTGCTTCCGCGTGAGGCCCGGTCATCGCAAGAAAGGTGTGATGCATGCGCTGGTCGACGGGGCCGTCGACTTCGCGCGAGAGAGGGGTGCGCCGGCGGTCGAGGGCTACCCGGTCGACAACGGAGACCAGCGGGTCGACCTCACGATGGCGTACGTCGGCACGCAACGGCTCTTCGAGCAGGCCGGTTTCGTGAAGGCCGCCGACACCGACTCGGTGCTGTCGGGGTTTCCGCGTGTGCTCATGCGGCGCGAGCTCTAGCGTGGACGCGTGAACCACCTCCTGCAGCGACGTCTCGAACGGTCCAACACCCTCTACCTGGACTTCCTCGACACGATCCCGCCCGAGCACCTCGGCTCGCACCTGCGTGATCTGCCGTCCGACACGATCGGACATCAGCTCTGGTGCGTGCTCGGCGCCCGCGAGAGCTTTCCCAAGGCCGCGCGCGCGGGGGAGTGGCAGGGCTTCTCCAGCCCCGTCGCGCGGGAGGGATCATCGGATGCCGCGGCGGTGCGTGCCGCCTTCGTCCAGACCGCGGCCGACATCGACGAGTGGGTTGCGGGCATCGACCCGGCGGACGAGGACTCGCTCCGCTACGTCCTGGCCCTCCTCGAGCACGAGACGATGCATCAGGGCCAGCTGATCCGGTACCTGTACGGGCTCGGCATCGACCGGCCCCACACCTGGCAGCAGCAGTACGCGCTCGATGAGGACTTCTGAAGGAACGACTTCTGAGAAACCGCGAACCGCTGTCGCAGCATCCGGCAACACCCGATGTGAGCACAGACAGCGAGATCATCCGCCGGTCCTTCGATGCACCCTCCGTGTTCGCGGAGCCGTTCGAGCGGCGCGCCTGGGTGATCGGCGCATTCGCCCCATGCAGCGGGGACGGCGCCGAGTGGAGGCATCCGCTCGGCGCCGTCGTCCGTGGCGCAACTGTGACGTTCAACTTCAAGGTCAGGCGAGCTCGGCCGTCGCTGTCGGCGACACCCAGCCGACCGGGCTTCGGTGTCCGTGACGATCCATAGACTCGATGCGTGGCATCCGACTCCTTCGTTCATCTGCACGTGCACAGCGAGTACTCGATGCTCGACGGCGCCGCCAAGATCGGCGCCATGACCCAGGCGGCGGCCGATTACGGCATGCCGGCGATCGCCGTCACCGACCACGGCAACACCTTCGCCGCGTTCGAGTTCTACAACGCCGCCAAGGCCGCGGGTGTGAAGCCGATCATCGGACTCGAGGCGTACGTCACCCCCGGCACGCATCGCAGCGACAAGTCGCGGGTCCAATGGGGCTCACCCGAGCAGAAGAGCGATGACGTGTCGGGCTCGGGCGCCTACACCCACATGACGATGTGGAGCCAGAGCACGGAGGGCATGCACAACCTCTTCCGGCTGAGCTCGCTGTCGAGCATGGAGGGGTACTACTTCAAGCCGCGCATGGACCGGGAGCTGCTCGAGACCTACGGGAAGGGGCTCATCGCGACGACGGGCTGCCCGTCGGGGGAGGTGCAGACGCGTCTGCGGCTCGGTCAGTACGATGCCGCGCGCGCGGCGGCCGCGGAGTTCCAGGACATCTTCGGCAAGGACAACTACTTCGCCGAGATCATGGACCACGGGCTCTCGATCGAGCGCCGCGTGATGACCGACCTGATCCGCCTCTCGAAGGATCTCGGCATCCCGCTCGTGGCCACCAACGACTCGCACTACACCCACCAGCACGAGGCCGACGCGCACGCTGCCCTCCTCTGCGTGCAGTCCGGCTCGACGCTCGACGACCCGAACCGATTCAAGTTCGACGGCGACGGCTACTACATCAAGACCGCTCAGGAGATGCGGCAGATCTTCCGGGAGCATCCGGAAGCGTGCGACAACACCCTCCTCATCGCCGAGCGATGCGAGGTCGAGTTCAACACGAGCGCGAACTACATGCCGCGCTTCCCGGTGCCGGACGGCGAGACCGAAGACAGCTGGCTCGTCAAAGAGGTCGAGACGGGGCTGCACTACCGCTACCCCGACGGCATCCCCGACAGGGTTCGCAAGCAGGCCGAGTACGAGACCGGGATCATCCTCCAGATGGGCTTTCCCGGCTACTTCCTCGTCGTCGCCGACTTCATCAACTGGGCGAAGGACAACGGCATCCGGGTCGGTCCCGGCCGCGGCTCCGGCGCCGGCTCGATGGTGGCCTACGCGATGCGCATCACCGATCTCGACCCGCTCGAGCACGGCCTCATCTTCGAGCGGTTCCTCAACCCGGACCGCGTCTCGATGCCCGACTTCGATGTGGACTTCGACGACCGTCGCCGCGGCGAGGTGATCGACTACGTCACGGAGAAGTACGGCTCCGAGCGCGTCGCGCAGATCGTGACCTACGGAACGATCAAGTCCAAGCAGGCGCTCAAGGACGCGGGGCGTGTGCTCGGCTTCCCCTTCAGCATGGGGGAGCGTCTCACGAAGGCGATGCCGCCCGCCGTGATGGGCAAGGACATGCCGTTGAACGGCATGTTCGACCCGCAGCATCCGCGGTTCAAGGAGGCAAGCGAGTTCCGCGCGCTCATCGACACCGACCCGGATGCGAAGACGGTCTTCGACCGCGCGCTCGGGCTCGAGGGACTCAAACGTCAGTGGGGCGTGCACGCCGCCGGCGTCATCATGTCCAGCGAACCGCTGCTCGGCATCATCCCGATCATGCGCCGTGAGCAGGACGGCCAGATCGTCACGCAGTTCGACTACCCGTCGTGCGAGACGCTCGGACTCATCAAGATGGACTTCCTGGGGCTGCGCAACCTCACGATCATCTCCGACGCGCTCGACAACATCAGGATGAACCGGGGCGAAGAGCTCGACCTGGAGCACCTCGCGCTCGATGACAGGGATGCCTACGATCTGCTCACCCGTGGCGACACCCTCGGCGTGTTCCAGCTCGACGGCGGCCCGATGCGGTCACTGCTGCGCCTTCTGAAGCCCGACAACTTCGAAGACATCTCGGCCGTCATCGCGCTGTACCGGCCCGGCCCGATGGGCGCCAACTCGCACATCAACTACGCCCTGCGCAAGAACGGCCAGCAGGACATCACGCCGATCCACCCCGAGCTCGAAGAGCCGCTGCGGGACATCCTCGACACGAGCTACGGCCTGATCATCTATCAGGAGCAGGTGATGGCGATCGCGCAGAAGGTGGCAGGCTTCTCGCTCGGTCAGGCAGACATCCTCCGCCGCGCGATGGGAAAGAAGAAGAAGTCGGAGCTGGACAAGCAGTACGAGGGCTTCTCCGGCGGCATGAAGGAGCGCGGCTTCGGCGACGACGCCATCAAGGCGCTGTGGGACATCCTGCTGCCCTTCTCCGACTACGCGTTCAACAAGGCGCACTCGGCCGCGTACGGCCTGGTGTCGTACTGGACCGCGTACCTCAAAGCCCACTATCCCGCCGAGTACATGGCGGCGCTGCTGACCAGCGTGGGCGACTCCAAAGACAAGATGGCGGTCTACCTCAACGAGTGCCGCCGCATGGGCATCCGGGTGCTGCCGCCGGACGTGGGCGAGTCGATCCGGTACTTCGCGGCGGTGGGGGAGGACATCCGATTCGGGCTCGGCGCCGTCCGCAACGTCGGTGCGAACGTCGTCGAGGGCATCGTCACCGCCCGCAAGGATGCGAAATTCGCGTCGTTCCACGACTTCTTGGTCAAGGTTCCGATGCATGTGGCCAACAAGCGCACCATCGAATCGCTCATCAAGGCCGGTGCGTTCGACTCCATGGGCGATACCCGGCGCGCGCTGCTCGAGGTGCATGAGGATGCGACCGAAGCGGCCGTCGACCGGAAGCGCAACGAGGCGCAGGGCGCCATCGGATTCGATTTCGACAGCCTGTACGACGCGGTCGAAGAGGTGGCGCCGCCGAAGGTGCCGCCGCGTCCGGAGTGGACGAAGAAGGACAAGCTCGCCTTCGAGCGCGAGATGCTCGGGCTCTACGTCTCGGACCACCCGCTCGCGGGCCTCGAGATCCCGCTGGCCAAGCACGCGTCGACCAGCATCCATGATCTGCTCGCCTCGGAAGACGTCGGCGACGGCGATCAGGTGACGATCGCAGGGCTCGTGACGAGCGTGCAGCACCGCGTCGCCAAGCAGAGCGGCAACCCCTACGGCATGATCACCGTCGAGGACTTCGACGGTGAGATCACCGTGATGTTCATGGGGAAGACCTACACGGAGTTCCAGCACATGCTCGTGGCCGACTCCATCCTCGTGGTGCGCGGGCGGGTGTCGCGACGCGACGACGGCATGAACCTGCATGCCCAGTCCGCGTTCACCCCGGACCTGGGGACGGTAGACGACTCGAGCTCCCTGGTGCTCGTCATGCCCGAGCGGCGCGCGAGCGAGGCGCTCGTGGGCGAACTGCTGCAGACCCTGACCCGCCACGCCGGCGACACCGAGGTGTCGCTCAAGCTCCACAGCGGCTCGGTGGCGAAAGTCTTCGAGGTGCCGCACACGGTGCGCATCACCCCCGATCTGTACGGCGAGCTGAAGGGTCTTCTCGGGCCGCAGTGCCTGGGGTGACCTCCGGGTCGCGCGGGTCCGGGCTGATCCGGCCGCGGCGGGCGTGGTCTCATCGCGGTCTCATACGGCGTGGGTAATATCGGGTCGACGCGGGCCTCGGGGCCGCCGGAAAGGACGATCGTGACGGACGAGAATCAGGACGGGAACATCGACGAGGCGGTTGCGACCGAAGAGCCGCCGCAGTACGGAGTGGGGCCGTTCTCGATCCGCGAGGTCGCCCTCGCGGGCACGTGGCTCGTCGCGTTCGTCGTGTCGTTCTTCCCGATCTATGGAGACCTGGGCGAAGGCCCGTCCGTGTGGAGCAGCGGGATCGACTGGGTCCTCACCATCGGCGTGCCGACCGTGGCGGTGTTCCTCATCGTCCTGCGCCGGCTCTCGCCCCAGGGCATCCGCCGAGTCGGCTCCCTCGGGATCGACCAGTTCGCGTCGGTCGCCTTCTCGGTCGCCACCGTCCTGTGGCTGACGATCATCTGGACCTCGTTCGTCCGGCTCGCGAGCGGGGCCGTCTTCCTGGCGACCTGGGTGGTGTGGGTCGAGTTCTTCCTCATGCTCGCCGGCGTGCTGCTGACCGTCCTGGCGCCCTTCATCGCACCGTTCGCGCAGGACTTCCGCGGCCGGCCCGAGATCCCGGCGCACCGCAGTGCCCGCCCGGTGCTGCCCGTCTCTCCTCGCCCCGCCTTCGTGCGGCCCGAGCCTGCCGCCGACGAGTACACACCGTACGCCGATGACACCGCGGACGCTCCCGCCGCCGCGCCCGCGTACGGTAGCGATGCCCCCTACGACACCGACGCCCCGTACGCTGCCGCACCGGCGCCCGCCTCGGATGCGGAAGCGCTCCGCGACGCCGAGGTCGACGCCCACCGAACGCCTGACGCGACCGCGGACGACGCCGAGACGACGGTCATCCCGCTCGACCAGCAGGATCTCGACGCCGGCCGGGAGTCAGCGGCCGCCGCTGACCAGCCCGTCCCGGCCGCCGACGCGGCGGCGACGGAACCCGCCCACGCCCGCGAGTCGTTCGAGCACGTCGAGAACCCGTCCTCGACGGTCGAGCCGGCCGCAGCGACCGCGCCGCAGCATCAGGCGTTCTGGGCGCTCGTCCCCGAGGATCGAGACATCGTCGACGAGATCGGCATCCCGGTGTTCCGCATCGGGCCGACCGCGTGGGCCCTCGTCATCGAGGATCGCGGCGACGTGTTCGTCGTCCGCCACGAGGACGGCCGCATCGGCTACCTGCACGACGTCTCCGGCGTCACGCGCGGCTGAGCGCCCGCGCCCGCGCGGTACCGTAGACGGATGCTCCGGACGATCGACCTGCGAGGGCGCACGCTCTCGCCCGCCGAACTGCTTGCGACAGTTCCCCGTGCCGTCGCGGCACGCGAGGAAGCCCTCGCGACGGCGGCGCGGATCGTCGACGACGTCGCCGAGCGCGGCGAGACCGCCCTGCGCGAGCAGGCCGAGAAGTTCGACGGGGCGACGGGCCACGACATCCGCGTTCCCGCCGCGCACCTCGACGAGGCGCTGACGGCGCTCGACCCTGCCGTGCGCGCTGCGCTCGAATCCGCGATCGCGCGCGTCCGCCGGGCCTCCGCCGCTCAGGTGCCCGCGCCCACCGTCACCGAACTCGGGCCCGGCGCCCGCGTCACGCAGCGGTGGCAGCCGGTGCGCCGCGTCGGGCTCTATGTGCCCGGCGGAAAGGCCGTGTACCCCTCGAGCGTCGTGATGAACGTCGTGCCGGCGCAGGTGGCCGGCGTCAGCGAGATCGCCCTCGCGTCGCCGCCGCAGCGCGAGTTCGGCGGCCGCGTGCATCCCGTGATTCTGGGAGCCGCACGGCTCCTCGGCGTCACCGAGGTGTACGCGATGGGCGGGGCAGGCGCGATCGGCGCTCTCGCGCACGGCGTGGCGTCGCTCGGCCTGGAACCGGTCGACGTCGTCACCGGCCCGGGCAACAACTTCGTCGCTGCCGCCAAGCGCGCCGTCGCCGGGCTCGTCGGGACGGATGCCGAAGCCGGCGCCACCGAGATCCTCGTCGTCGCCGACGACAGTGCCGACGCGCGACTCGTCGCCGCCGACCTCATCAGTCAGGCCGAGCACGACGAGCAGGCCTCGGCCGTGCTCGTGACCACCTCGGAGCGTCTCGCCGACGACGTGCGGGCGGCCATCGCGCCGCGCGCGGCCGCGACCCGGCATGCCGAGCGCGTCGCCGCGGCCCTCGCCGGCCCGCAGTCCGCGATCGTGCTCGTGGACGACCTCGCTGCGGCCACGAGGTTCTCCAACGCCTACGCGCCGGAGCACCTGGAGCTGCACCTCGCCGATCCCCGTCCCGAGGAGTTCGTGCACGCCGGTGCCGTGTTCGTCGGACCGGACTCGCCGGTCAGCCTCGGCGACTACCTCGCCGGCAGCAACCACGTTCTGCCGACCGGAGGTCAGGCGCGTTATGCGGCGGGTCTGTCGGCCGCGACCTTTCTGCGCCCGCAGCAGGTCATCGAGTACGACCGCGACGCCCTCGCGGTCGTCCGCGATGCCATTGTGACGCTCGCCGAAGCCGAGGCGCTTCCCGCCCATGGCGAGGCGATCACGGCCCGGTTCGAGGACTGAGACCGGATTCCCGGCGTAGGCTGTCTCTGCCATGCACTGCCCGTTCTGCCGCCACGCCGATTCGCGCGTCATCGACTCGCGCACCAGCGACGACGGTCTCAGCATCCGTCGCCGTCGCCAGTGCCCGCAGTGCGGCGGACGCTTCACGACGATCGAGACAGCGAGCCTGAACGTCATCAAGCGCTCCGGCGTGATCGAGCCGTTCAGCCGCGAGAAGGTCATGTCGGGCGTGCGCAAGGCCTGCCAGGGACGACCGGTGACCGAGGCCGACCTCGCAGTCCTCGCGCAGACGGTGGAGGAGAGCATCCGCCAGACCGGTGCGTCGCAGCTCGATGCCAACGAGATCGGGCTCGCGATCCTGGGGCCGCTGCGCGAGCTGGACGAGGTCGCCTACCTGCGCTTCGCGAGCGTCTATCAGGCCTTCGACTCCCTGGACGACTTCGAGTCGGCGATCGAGCAGCTGCGCGTCGACCACGGCCGTGCGCGCGCACAGGACGAGACGACCGCAGCCGCGGCGGAGTGACCGGATAGCCTAGGAGGGATGTATCCCCTCCTCTTCCGCACCGTGCTGTCGCGCATGGATCCCGAGTCCGCCCACCACAGTGCGATGGTCGTGATCCGGATGCTGGGGGTCCCGCCCTTCTCGTGGGTCGCCCGCGCGATCACCCGCCCCGACCCGCAGCTGGCGACGAGGGCGCTCGGGCTCGCGTTCGACTCGCCGTTCGGCGTGGCGGCCGGGTTCGACAAGGACGTCACGGGCGCCGCCGGCCTTCATGCGCTGGGATTCGGCCACGTCGAGGTCGGCACGGTGACGGCGATCCCGCAGGACGGGAATCCGCGCCCGCGCCTGTTCCGCCTGATCCCGGATCGCGCCGTCGTCAACCGGATGGGCTTCAACAACCACGGCGCCGAGGCCGCCGCGGGGCGCCTGCGCAGACTGCGCCGGCGCGCGCGTCGCACCGTACTCGGAGTGAACATCGGCAAGAGCCGCGTGGTCGACGTCGCCGACGCGACAGCCGACTACGTGCGCAGCGCCACGCTGCTGGCGCCGCTCGCCGACTATCTCGTCGTGAACGTGTCGTCGCCGAACACTCCTGGTCTGCGCGGACTGCAGGCGGTCGAGACCCTGCGGCCGCTGCTGGACGCCGTGCGAGCGGCGGCCGGCACCACGCCGCTGCTCGTCAAGATCGCCCCCGACCTGTCCGACGACGAGGTCGTCGCGATCGCACGGCTCGCGGTCGACGCCGGCCTCTCCGGCATCATCGCCACGAACACCACGATCTCGCGTGACGGACTCGTCACCGACGCCGCGGTGATCGCGGCCGCCGGCGACGGCGGCCTGTCAGGCGCCCCGCTGAAGAAGCGCGCGCTCGAGGTGCTGCGACTGCTGCGCGAGACGGTGCCCGCAGAGTTCTGCGTCATCTCCGTCGGCGGGGTGGAGACCGCCGCCGACGTACAGGAACGGCTGGATGCCGGCGCCACGCTGGTGCAGGGCTACACGGCCTTCCTGTACCGCGGTCCGCTCTGGGCCCGCCAGATCAACCGCGGACTGGCGACGCAGCGCTGACGGCGTGCGTCGCCGGGCGGCTCAGGCCGGCTTCTGACCGCGCTTGACCTGCGGCTTCGGCAGGCGCAGGAACCGCATCTGCACGGTGCGCATCGCCGCGTACCAGCCGAGGCCCTTCTCCACCCGGCCTTCGCCGAACTTCTTCTTCACGGCCCGCTTGACCGTGATCGAGGTGATCACCATGTCGCCGATGACGAAGAAGATGAAGATCCACAGGCCCACGAACGCGTAGTACTGCACGGCGGGGAGCGGGAGGAACGTGGCGAGGATCACGACGACCATCGCGGGCATGACCGCCTCGCCGAGGTGCCAGCCGGCGTCGACCCAGTCGCGCACGAACTTGCGCTGGGGACCCTGGTCCCGAGCGGGCAGATAGCGCTGGTCGCCGTTGGCCATGCCGATGCGGGCTTTCTCGCGCTGCGTGGCGAGGTCGGCCTTCGCGCGAGCCCTCGCCTCCTTGGTGTCGGCGACGAGGGGGCGCTTGCGCGCGGCCTCCTGCTCGGCGCGGGAGGGGGTGGGGCGTCCCTTGGGCGCAGGACCGCCGAGGGGGACGCCGTTCAGCGCGGTGCCCTCCGACGGTGCGCCGTTGGACGAAGGTGCTGCAGGTGTCTTGGCCACGGATGATCCTCGATGTACGGAGTAGGGGTGCACTTAAGATTACCCGCATGACCTCTGACCTCTCCCGACAGGATGCTGTGCGCGACGCCGCGGCATCCGGCATCCCTTCCGCCCTCGCCGATCTCGGGACGCTGGTGCGCATCCCGTCCGTCGCATTCCCCGGGTTCGACCCTGCGGAGGTGCAGCGCAGCGCCGACGCGGTCGCCGGGCTGGTGCGCGAGACCGGTCTCTTCGAGACGGTCGAGATCCGCACCGCGGTGATCCCGGCGACGGGGGAGCAGGGCAGCCCCGCCGTGCTCGCCACGCGCGCCGCCCGCAACGGTCGCCCGACGATCCTGCTCTATGCACACCACGACGTGCAGCCGGTCGGCGACGAGTCGCTGTGGGAGTCGTCGCCGTTCGAGCCGACGGTGCGCGGCGGCCGCCTGTACGGTCGCGGCGCCGCCGACGACAAGGCGGGCGTCATGGCGCACCTGGCAGCGCTCCGGGCGCTCAAGGAGGCGCTCGGCGACGACTTCGATCTCGGTGTCGTGCTGTTCTTCGAGGGCGAGGAAGAGGCCGGCTCCCGCTCGTTCGCCCAGTTCCTGTCCGACAACGCCGACGCGCTCCGCGCCGACGTGATCGTGGTCGCAGACTCGGGCAACTGGGACGCGAAGACGCCGGCGCTGACCGTCTCGCTGCGCGGGAACACCCGCTTCACGCTTCGGGTGCGCACACTCGAGCACGCGTCGCACTCGGGCATGTTCGGGGGCGCGGTACCCGACGCCATGATGGCGACCGTCAAGCTGCTCTCGACGCTGTGGGACGACGACGGCGCGGTCGCCGTGGCGGGACTCACGGAACGGGATGCCGAAACCCCGCCGTACAGCGAGGAGACACTGCGTGACGAGGCAGGGCTTCCCGCGGGCGTCTCGCCGGTCGGCCGCGGCACGATCCTCAGCCGCATCTGGAACAAGCCGTCCATCACGGTGACCGGCATCGACGCGCCCAGCGTGGTCAACGCCTCCAACACACTCAGCCCTGAGATCTCGGTGGTCATCAGCGCCCGCATCGCGCCGGGCCAGGCGGCACGCGACGCGTACGCCGCGATCGAGTCCCACCTTCTCGCCCACGCGCCGTTCGGCGCGCAGCTCGAGTTCAGCGACCACGACTTCGGCGACGCGTTCCTGGTGGACACCTCGGGCTGGGCCGTCGAGGCCGCGCGCGAAGCCCTGCACGAGGGCTACGGCGTGGAGTCGGTCGACATCGGCGTCGGCGGGTCGATCCCCTTCATCGCCGACCTGGTGCGCGAGTTCCCGGGAGCGCAGATCCTCGTGACGGGCGTCGAGGACCCGCACGCGAAGGCGCACAGCCCGAACGAGTCGCTGCACCTCGAGACCTTCCGCAACGCCGTCCTGGCCGAGGCGCTGCTGCTCGAGAGGCTCGACGCGCGCACCTCGGAGGCGTAGGCGATCTCCGGGATCGGCGCACACACGCCGATCCCGGAGCCTCCTCCCGGCGCGCACGCGTAGAATCGAGGCATCCCGCCGCCTGCAGTGGATGATCGATCCGGGCGGCCCTTCCGGAGGAGTGCCATGACCGACACCGCACTGACGACCGAGCTGACCGCCCGTGAGCATGGCGTGCTGCTGACCGACGCCGCCGCCGGCAAGGTCAAGAACCTGCTGGAGCAGGAGGGTCGCGACGACCTTCGTCTGCGCGTCGCCGTGCAGCCCGGCGGCTGCAGCGGCCTGATCTACCAGCTGTACTTCGACGAGCGCTATCTCGACGGCGACAAGACCGTCGACTTCGACGGCGTCGAGGTGATCATCGACGACATGAGCGTCCCGTACCTCGACGGCGCCACCATCGACTTCAAGGACACCATCTCGGAACAGGGGTTCACGATCGACAACCCCAACGCGGCGGGCTCGTGCGCCTGCGGCGACAGCTTCCACTGACGGGTCGGCGATCCGACACTTTTCCGGCGGGTCCGGCGTGCCACGAATGGCCGCCGGGCCCGCCTTTTTCAACGTGTCGGACACGATCCAACCTGGGCGGATGGCCTGAATCCCCTGGACGCTTGCCCTAGACTGGCGGGAGTCCTGTTCGTGATCGGAAAGGTGCACAGTGCCTTCGAAACGCCGTATCCGCTGGGCCGTTCTCCCGCTCGGGATCGCAACGGCAGCAGTCCTCGCCGGATGCACCCCGACCGAGCTGCACGGCTTCCTCCCCGGGTTCACCGAAGACGGCCAGGCGGCCACCAACCACACCGACATGGTCGCCGGTCTCTGGGTCAACTCCTGGATCGTCCTGCTGGCCGTCGGCGTCATCACGTGGGGCCTGATGGGCTGGGCCGCGATCGCCTACCGCCGGCGCAAGGGTCAGATGGGTCTTCCCGTCCAGCTGCGCTACAACATGCCGATCGAGATCTTCTACACGATCGTCCCGCTCATCCTGGTGATCGGGTTCTTCGCCTTCACGGCGCGTGACCAGGCGGTCCTCGAGACCCAGTACGACGAGCCGGACGTTTCGATCACGGCGATCGGCAAGCAGTGGGCGTGGGACTTCCAGTACAACGGCGAGACCGACAACGACACCGTCTGGAGCATGGGCGTCCAGGCTCAGCCTGCTCCCAACGGCGACATCGACCAGGCCGCGCTTCCGACTCTGTACCTTCCGGTCGACCAGACGGTCAAGATCAAGCTGCAGTCGCGCGACGTCATCCACTCGTTCTGGATCATCGACTTCCTCTACAAGAAGGACATGTACATCGGGAAGGACAACTACTGGTCCTTCACGCCGACCCGGGAGGGCACGTACGCCGGCAAGTGCGCCGAGCTGTGCGGCGAGTACCACTCGGCGATGCTCTTCAACGTGGAGGTCGTGAGCGAAGACGAGTACGAGGACTACCTCGACTCGCTCCGCGACGCCGGCCAGACCGGTGACATTGACGACGCCTATGACCGCCTGCAGAACTACCCGGGTACGGGTGCGTCCGGCGAGGCGTCAGACGAAGAGGGAGACCACTGATCATGGCGACGACGCTTCCGCTCCAGGAGACGACGCAGGGTCGCCCCACGACCCTGCCGCCGCGTCAGGCCGCACTGCTCAGCGCATCGCGCGTCGAGCAGAAGGGCAACATCATCGTCAAGTGGATCACCTCCACCGACCACAAGACGATCGGCTACCTGTACCTCATCTCGTCCGTCGTGTTCTTCATGCTCGGCGGCGTCATGGCGTTGATCATCCGCGCCGAGCTCTTCGAGCCCGGCATGCAGATCATCCCGACGAAAGAGCAGTACAACCAGCTCTTCACGATGCACGGCACGATCATGCTGCTCATGTTCGCGACCCCGCTGTTCGCGGGCTTCGCGAACGCGATCCTGCCGCTGCAGATCGGCGCGCCCGACGTGGCGTTCCCGCGTCTGAACGCGTTCGCCTTCTGGCTGTTCCTCTTCGGTTCGACGATCGCCGTCGCCGGCTTCCTCACCCCGCAGGGTGCGGCGTCGTTCGGATGGTTCGCCTACCAGCCGCTCGCGAACGCCAGCTTCTCACCCGGCGCCGGCGGCAATCTCTGGATGCTCGGCCTCGGCATGAGCGGTTTCGGAACGATCCTCGGTGCCGTGAACTTCATCACGACCATCATCACCATGCGCGCGCCCGGCATGACGATGTGGCGCATGCCGATCTTCTCCTGGAACACGCTGATCACCAGCATCCTGGTCCTGATGGCGTTCCCGGTGCTCGCCGCGGCGATCCTGGCCGCCGCCGCAGACCGCGTGCTCGGCGCGCACATCTACGACCCGGCGAATGGCGGCGTGCTGCTGTGGCAGCACCTGTTCTGGTTCTTCGGGCACCCTGAGGTGTACATCATCGCGCTGCCGTTCTTCGGCATCGTCTCCGAGATCTTCCCGGTGTTCAGCCGCAAGCCGATCTTCGGGTACAAGACCCTGGTCTACGCGACGATCGCCATCGCGGCGCTGTCGGTGGCGGTGTGGGCTCACCACATGTACGTCACGGGCGCGGTGCTCCTGCCGTTCTTCGCGCTCATGACCATGCTGATCGCGGTGCCCACCGGCGTGAAGATCTTCAACTGGATCGGCACCCTCTGGCGAGGCTCGGTCACCTTCGAGACGCCGATGGTCTTCGCGCTCGGCTTCCTCGTGTCGTTCGTCTTCGGTGGCCTCACCGGCGTGATCCTCGCATCGCCGCCGCTGGACTTCGCCCTGTCGGACTCGTACTTCGTCGTCGCGCACTTCCACTACGTCGTGTTCGGCACCGTCGTGTTCGCGATGTTCGCCGGGTTCTACTTCTGGTGGCCGAAGTGGACGGGACGGATGCTGAACGAGCGTCTGGGCTACGTGCACTTCTGGATGCTGTTCATCGGCTTCCACATGACGTTCCTCATTCAGCACTGGCTGGGTGTAGACGGCATGGTCCGCCGCTACGCCGACTACTCCGAGGCCGACGGCTGGACGTGGCAGAACCAGGTGTCGACGATCGGCGCCGTCATTCTCGGCGCCTCGATGATCCCGTTCCTCTTCAACGTCTGGATCACGTCGCGCAAGGCGCCGAAGGTGACCGTCAACGACCCGTGGGGCTACGGCGCGTCGCTCGAGTGGGCGACGTCGTGCCCGCCGCCGCGGCACAACTTCACGTCGATCCCGCGCATCCGCAGCGAGCGGCCGGCATTCGACCTGAACCACCCCGAGGCGGGGATCCCGGTCGGCGTCGGCCCTGCGAAGGACGCTCCCGAAGCACCGGTCTCCGACCTCGCCGATGGAGAGGTGAAGTAAGTGCGCACCAACACCGGACTCTGGTGGCTGCTGTCCACGTTCTTCCTGTTCGTGGCGGCCGTCTACACCGGCTGGAACATCATCGCCCACCCCGACGTGCCGTGGTACCACGGCGTGGAATGGGTCGGCAGCGTCGCTCTGCTCTTCACCGCGCTCATGGGCGCGCTCATCGCCTTCTACATCGGCCGCGTGCACCACGCGCAGGGCGGCGAGCTGCCCGAGGATCTGCTCACCGCTGACATCGACGACGGCGACCCGGAGCTGGGCGAGTTCAGCCCGTGGTCCTGGTGGCCGATCGTGCTCGCGTTCTCTGCAGCCCTCGGCATGATCGGCCTGGCGGTCGGCGCGTGGCTCATGCCGATCGGAATCGGCGTCTTCGTCGTCGCGATCGTCGGCTGGGTGTACGAGTACTACCGCGGGTACTTCGCTCGCTGATCCGCCGACTGACGCCTCGCGTGGCCTGCCACGTCGCGTGCCCGGGTGCCCGTCCATGACGGGCGCCCGGGCACGTCTGCGTGCGGCCGCCTTCTCCGACATCGGTCCGCACCGCGCCACCAACCAGGATGCCGCGTTCACAGCCACGTGGGGAGCGGCCGTCGCCGACGGCGTGGGCGGGGGACCGGCCGGCGATCTGGCCTCCTCGACGTTCGTCCATCGTCTCGCCGCGGGGCGACTCGATGGACTCGAGCCCATCCAGCTCGCGGACAGCGTGCGGTCAGCGAACTGGGATCTGCGCGCCCACGTCGAGCGGGACCCGTCGCTGCAGGGCATGGCCACCACGTTCACGGGGCTGTTCATCGACCGCGACGGCGGCATCCTGCTCGCGCACACGGGCGACTCGCGCGCATACCGACTGCGCGACGGAGCGCTGACACAGATGAGTCGCGACGATTCCCTCGTCCAGGCGCTGGTCGATCAGGGACTCGTATCGATCGCGGAGGCGGCTTCGCACCCCCGGCGCAACCTCATCACCGCCTCCTTGAGCGGCGCGGAGCGCGACGCCGCAACGGTGACGGCCTTCGATGCTCCGGTCGGCGACCGCTGGATGCTCTGCAGCGACGGGCTCACCGACTATGTTCCGGATGCCGACATCCGCGCCATCCTGACCGGCATCGAGGACGCGGAGGCGGCCGCGGAAGCGTGCGTCAGCCGGGCGCTCGACGCCGGCAGTCGCGACAACGTCACCGTCGTCGTGTGCGACGTCGTCGATTCGTGGATCCACGGTGACGCCCCGGCGGCGACGTCCTTCTACGGTGCCGCCGCGGCGCGATACATGGAGGGTCTCGAGTCGGCCTGAGCCGGCGTCATGCGGCGCTCAGCCGGGGTCGCGCGGCGCTCAGCCGGCGACCTTCGAGCGCACGACCATGACCTGCGGGTCGAACACGCGGGGGAGTGCGCCCTCGTCGTTCTCGGTGGGCTGGCCCTCGCGCACCCAGTACTCGTAGCCGCCGATCATCTCCTTGACGGAGTAGCCCAGCTTCGCGAACTCGACGGCGCCCTTCGTGCCGGCGTTGCAACCCGAGCTCCAGCAGTACACGACGACGCGAGTCGACGGATCGATCTCGCGCGGTGCGCGCTCAGCGATCTCCCGATAGGGCATGTGGATGGCTCCCTGGATGCGCCCCTGGGCCCACGCGTCGTCGCCGCGCACGTCCACCAGCACGAACGGCTCGCCGTCCTTCTGCGCGGCGTACACGTCGGAGGCATCCGTCTCGAGGGCGAGCTTGGCGGAGAAGTACGAGAGCGCATCGGTCATGAGTCCACGCTACGACAGGGCCCGAGCACCGGACCCTGGATCCCCGGTCATACCGCGTACGATTCCTGCCGATGCCGGACGACGGATGCCTCGGCACGATCGTGAAGATCATGCCGAGGCATCCGTCAGGGAAGGGCTGCGACCTACTGGTCGGTCTCCTTCTCGCGGTTCTTCGGCGACTTGGTGCCGGCCTCGGGCTCGGGCACGATCACGTTCGAGGGGCGCACCGGCACCTCGCTGTTCCTGCCGTCGTCGATGGGCGTGTGCGGCGCGTCCGGCACACCAGCACGCTCGTGGGCACCCTGCAGCTCGAGATCCTCTTCCTCGGCGATGTGGCCGAGCTCGTGGTGCTGGTGAGCCAGTGCCGCGTCGAGCTCGCCCTGCGAGACCGGGGTGAGGCGGTCCTCGAAGAACCAGCGCGAGATCGAGGCCCGCACGTTCTCGTGCCACGGGATGCGACCCTGGGCGTTCGGGCGTACGACGAGCGGCTCGTAGGTGTCGAAGTCGGCGAGCTTGAAGCGCTCGTACTCGTCGACGGGCTGGTGAACCTCGATGTACTCGCCGCCGGGGAGACGGACGATACGGCCCGACTCGTAGCCGTGCAGGACGATCTCTCGATCCTTCTTCTGCAGTGCGACGCAGATGCGCTTGGTCACGAAGTACGCGACGATCGGGCCGAGGATCAGCAGCGCCTGCAGCGTGTGGATCACGCCCTCCATCGTCAGCCAGAAGTGCGTGGCGATGATGTCGGAGGAGGCAGCGGCCCACATGACGGCGTAGAACGTCACACCGGCGGCGCCGATCGCCGTGCGCGTCGCGGCGTTGCGCGGACGCTGTGCGATGTGGTGTTCCCGCTTGTCGCCCGTGACCCACGCCTCGATGAACGGGTAGATCAGGACCAGCACGATGAAGATGCCGATGACGATGAGCGGCACCAGGATGTTGAACGACCACGTGCGGTCGAGGAACACGACCTCCCACCCGGGCGGGATGAGACGCAGCATGCCGTCGGCGAAGCCGATGTACCAGTCGGGCTGGGTGCCCGCCGACACGGGGGACGGGTCGTACGGGCCGTAGTTCCAGATCGGGTTGATCGTGAACAGCGAGGCGATGAGCACGATCACGCCG
This sequence comes from Microbacterium sp. ZW T2_14, assembly GCF_044987405.1. NCBI lineage: Bacteria > Bacillati > Actinomycetota > Actinomycetes > Micrococcales > Microbacteriaceae > Microbacterium > Microbacterium sp. ZW T2_14. Next base: position 20,007 of record NZ_JBJDRK010000021.1, read on the forward strand.
AACGTGATGAACAGGAAGCCGCCCATCTTCGACATGTAGACCGGCATCATCGGGTAGCCGACGACGACGCTGTTGGTGCGCCCCGCGCCCGCGAACTGGGTGTGCTTGTTGATCACCATCAGCATGAGGTGGACCACGAGCAGTCCGACGAGGATCGCCGGCAGCAGCAGGATGTGCAGCGTGTACAGACGGCCGACGATCGCCGAGCCCGGGAACTCACCGCCGAACAGCAGGAACGAGGTCCAGGTGCCGATCAGCGGGATGCCCTTGATGATGCCGTCGATGATGCGCAGGCCGTTGCCCGAGAGCACGTCGTCAGGCAGCGAGTAGCCGGTGAAGCCCTCGCCCATCGCGAGGATGAACAGGATGAAGCCGATCACCCAGTTCAGCTCGCGCGGCTTGCGGAACGCGCCCGTGAAGAACACGCGCAGCATGTGCACGCCGATGCCGGCCACGAAGACGAGGGCCGCCCAGTGGTGGATCTGGCGCACGAGCAGGCCGCCGCGCAGGTCGAACGAGATCTCGAGGGTCGACGCCATGGCTGCCGACATCTCGATGCCGCGCATCGGGAGGTACGCCCCGTTGTAGTGGGTCTCGACCATCGACGCCTGGAAGAAGAACGTCAGGAAGGTACCCGTCAGCAGGATGACGACGAACGCCCAGAGGGCGATCTCGCCGAGCATGAACGACCAGTGGTCGGGGAAGATCTTGCGGCCGAGCTCCTTGACGAAGCCCGAGAGGCTCGTGCGCTCGTCGATGTAGTTCGCGGTCGCGCCGATGAAGCGGCCGCCGAGGGGCTTGTCGCGCCCGTTCGGTGACACGGGCGCCACGGGAGCCTCAGGCTGCTCGGTGACGGTTGAGGTGCTCAATGACGCTCCCAGAAGCTCGGGCCGACGGGCTCGTTGAAGTCGCTCCTCGCGATGAGGTAGCCCTCGTCGTCGACGGTGATGGGCAGCTGCGGCAGCGGACGCGCGGCCGGGCCGAAGATGACCTTGGCGTGGTCCGTGACGTCGAACTGCGACTGGTGGCAGGGGCACAGCAGGTGATGCGTCTGCTGCTCATACAGCGCCACCGGGCAGCCGACGTGGGTGCAGACCTTGGAGTAGGCGACGATGCCGTTGTAGGACCATTCCTTGCGCTCCTCGGACTCCACCAGGTCCTCGGGTAGCAGGCGGACGAGAAGCACGATGGCCTTGGCCTTCTCCTCGAGGTATCCCTCGCTGTGCGACACCGCGGCCAGGGCCTCGGGGATGACGTGCACGGCGGAACCGAGCGTGAGGTCCGCGGCGCGGATGGGCTCGCCCGAGGGGTCGTGCGCCAGGCGCATGCCCTTCTTCCACATGGTGTGCTCGAGCAGGTACACGGGGTCGCCCGCGTGCGGCTTGTCGGGCGAGTCGAACGGCGCGAGCCCGCGGAACAGCACGACGCCGGGAACGACCGAGGCCACGAGCGCGGCGATCATCGAGTTGCGGACCATGACGCGGCGACCGAAGCCGGACTCCTCGTTCGCGTCTGCGAACGCCTTGATCGCGGCCTCACGCGTCGTGTCGCGGCCACGCGTGGCATGGCGCGGCTCGACGAACTCCTTGTCGGACACGACGGCCTTCGACCAGTGGATCGCGGCGACGCCGATGGCCAGCAGCGCGAGCGCGATGCCGAGTCCGATGAAGAGGTTGTTGTTGCGGATGTCGACGATCCGCCCGCTCTCGATCGGGAACAGCATGTATGCCGCGATGGCCCAGATGCTGCCGGCGATCGAAAGGTAGAACAGCGTGTAGACGCCGCGCACGGCGCGCTTCATCGAAGCGGGGTCCTGGTCGGTCATCCGCTCGCGGTGCGGGGGGAGGCCAGGGTTGTGCACCGGGTCGGGGACCGCGACGGCGAGCCCGGGGGAGGGCTTCCAGGAAGCCCTCTCGTGCTCGAGCGGGTCGTCCTCGTGGGCCATGCTGCTCCTCGTCAGTGTTGCGTGTGTCGTACGTAGATCAGTTGGACTTCGCCGTGATCCACACGGTGATGGCGATCAGCGAACCGATCCCGAAGATCCAGATGAAGAGGCCCTCCGAGACGGGGCCCAGCGAGCCGAGCGTGAATCCGCCCGCCGACTCGTTGTCCTGCAGGTAGAGCAGGTAGGTGATGACGTCGCGCTTCTCTTCGGTGGTCAGCGTCATGTCGTTGAACACCGGCATGTTCTGCGGGCCGGTCACCATCGCCGCGTACATGTTGAGGGGACTCGTCGTGTGCAGGTTCGGCGCGTACTTGCCTTCGGTGAGCGCACCGCCCGCGCCGGCGACGTTGTGGCACATCGCGCAGTTGATGCGGAAGAGCTCGCCGCCCTCGGAGGCGCTGCCGCCACCGTCGAGGACCTCGTCGTCGGGGTAGGTCGGGCCGGGTGCGATCGACTGGACGTACTCGCCGACGGCCGCGATCTGCTCCTCGGTGAACTGCGGCGGCTTCTGCGGTGCCTGGGGCCCCTGCATCTGCAGCGGCATGCGACCGGTGCTCATCTGGAAGTGCACCGCGAGCTCGCCGACGCCGTACAGCGACGGGCCGTCCTCGGTGCCCTGCACATTCAGGCCGTGGCAGGTGGCGCAGTTCGCCTGGAACAGCTTCTTGCCGTCCTCCACGGTGAGCGCGGAGTTCGTCGCCGTCTCGGGGGTCGTCGCCGCCATCGCGGCGGATGCCCCGGCGTAGACGCCGCCGGTGATGAGCAGGCCGATGCCGATCAGTGCGGCTGCAGCCCAGGGGCTGCGGCGGCCTTTCGAGCGGCGCGTGGTCTCTCGTGCCATGTCGGGTTACAGCTCCGCTCTCACTTGAGGAAGTAGATGACGAGGAAGAGGGCGATCCAGACGACGTCGACGAAGTGCCAGTAGTACGACACGACGATCGAGGAGGTCATCTCCTTGCGCCCGAAGTTCTTGACGGCGTACGCGCGACCGATCACCAGGAGGAAGGCGATGAGGCCGCCGGTGACGTGAAGGGCGTGGAACCCGGTGGTGAGGTAGAACGCCGACGCGTAGGAGTTCGCGCTGATCGGCATGCCCTCGGTGACGAGCTGGGCGTACTCCCACACCTGGCCCGAGACGAAGATCGCGCCGAGCGCGAAGGTGAGCCAGAACCACTCGACCATGCCCCAGCCGAGCCAGCCGCGCTTCTTCAGCGAGTAGGGCTGGAAGCGCTCGGCGGCGAACACGCCCATCTGGCAGGTCACGGAGGACAGCACGAGGATGATCGTGTTGGCCGTCGCGTAGGGGATGTTCAGCAGCTGCGTCTCCTGCGCCCACAGTTCGGGCGAGGTGCTGCGCAGGGTGAAGTAGATCGCGAACAGGCCCGCGAAGAACATCACCTCGCTGCCGAGCCACACGATGGTTCCGACAGCAACCGGATCCGGCCGCTTGACGGACCGCATGGCCTGGGAGTAGGTCGCTGTCGAGGTCGTCACGCTCCCCATTATGGCCGATTCAGGGCCGCGATTTTCGCATCGGAGGGCATGTCTTCGGCCGTGCGGGAACTTAGGGGAGCCTAAGAGGACGCTGCGACTCTGCCGTGAACACGTGGTGAAGACGCAGAATCGCACGAGGCGGGACGCCGTGTCACGAAAACGTTCCGATTCCTGCGCGCGGCTAGGCTTCTCGGTTATGGCGGAGCTGTACAACTGGCCGGGGATCCTCACCACGCTGCTCGAGCGGCGCGACCTCAGCGTCTCGGAGTCGACGTGGGCGATGCGCCAGATCATGTCGGGCAGCGCGACGCCGTCCCAGCTGGGCGGATTCCTGGTCGCCCTGCGCGCCAAGGGGGAGACCGTCGACGAGATCGTCGGCTTCCGCGACGCGATCCTCGAGGCGGCGCTGCCGCTCCCCGTGGACGCCGCGGTGCTCGACATCGTCGGCACCGGGGGCGATCGCTTCGGCACGGTCAACGTCTCGACGATGGCGGCGCTCGTGGCCGCGGCATCCGGAATCCCCGTCGTCAAGCACGGCAACCGGGCCGCCAGCTCGTCGTCGGGCTCGTCGGACGTGCTGGGCGCGCTCGGCATCGACCTCGCCCTGTCACCGGACGCGGTGGCCGAGACCCTCTCGCGGGCGGGCATCACGTTCGCGTTCGCCGCGGCGTTCCACCCCGGCTTCAAGCACGCCGGCGCGACGCGGAGCGAACTCGGCGTGCCGACGGTGTTCAATTTCCTCGGACCGCTGTGCAACCCTGCCCGCGCGGAGGCGAACGCCGTGGGCGTCGCGCACCTGGACAGGGTGCCGCTCATCACCGGCGTGTTCCAGACGCGTGGTGCGACAGCGCTGGTCTTCCGCGGCGACGACGGCCTCGACGAGCTCACCACGACCGGACACAGCCGGCTGTGGGAGGTGAGCCGCGGCGACATCCATGAGCACGACCTCGACCCCCGCGATCTCGGCATTCCGCTGGCCGACATCGACGACCTCCTCGGCGGTGACCCCGCCCACAATGCCGCTGTCGTGCACCGTGTGCTCGGCGGCGAGCAGGGGGCGGTGCGCGACATCGTGCTGCTGAACGCGGCGGCGGGGATCGTCGCCTACCGGCTGTTCCGCAACGCCGCGGAGGTGCAGCGGCCGATTCTCGAGCGCCTCGCCGAGGCGCGCGACGACGCCGCCGCGGCGATCGACTCGGGTGCGGCCACCGCCACCCTCGAGCGCTGGGTGCAGGCGACGAAGGCGCTCGCGGGCTGAGGCCGGCTCGGCGTCGCACGGCGCGCTCTCTTCCGCCGGACCGGCGGGCGCCGATAGCGTGTGCCACGACGCACCCGTGAACGAGGAGAACCCATGAGCGTGGAAGAGCCCCGCACCGCCGACGTGATCGAGCCCCCCGAGAAGAAGGTCGGCCTCGTGAAGGCGATCGGCATCCTCGGGATCGTGGGCGGCATCCTGCTGATCCTCGTCGGCGTGATCGCATGGATCGGCGTCACGAATCAGCTGACGGCCGAGAACATCACGATCCCCGACGACGCGGCCGCATTCCAGGGTCAGCAGGTGACCGGCCCGTTCACCGCGTTCGTGCAGGCCGACATCATCAACCACCACGCCCTCGAGGCATCCGGCGGCAAGACCTACGCCGAGCTCGACCAGGACGACCCGGTGCGTGCGACGGTGATGCAGGCATCCTTCCTGCGCGCCTCGCTGTTCACCTCGGTCGTCGCGTACGGCGTCGCGCTGTTCGCGGCCGGTATGGGCGTGCTCGCCATCCTCTTCGGCTGGGCGATCCACCGCCTCGCGAGCGTGCCGGTGGTGATCAAGAGGGCGAACGTCGTCTGACCAGGCGGCCACACACCCCGTGAACCCCCACGACGCCCTCACCGAGATCGCGACGCTTCTCGAGCGGGAGCGATCGTCGCGGTACAAGTCGAAGGCCTTCCGGGCGGCCGCGGACGCCATCGCGGGGCTCAGTGACGCAGAGCTGCGCGATTCCGCCGCGCTGCGCCGGCGCAAGGGCATCGGAGAATCCACGTTCGCGGTGATCCAGCAGGCGCTGGCGGGCGACGTTCCGGGCTACCTGGTCGATCTGCGCGAGCGCGCCGGTGTGCAGCGCGCCTCGACGCTGCGCCCCCTCCTGCGGGGAGACCTGCATGCCCACAGCGACTGGTCCGACGGCCTGACCTCCATCGACCTCATGGTCGAGGCCGCCCGTGCGCTCGGCCACGAGTACCTCGCGCTCACCGACCACTCGCCGCGGCTGCGCGTGGCGAACGGGCTCTCGTCGGAACGGCTGGGCGCGCAGCTCGATGTGGTCGCCGGAATGAGCGGCGACGGCTTCACGCTGCTGTCGGGGATCGAGGTCGACATCCTGGAGGACGGGTCGCTGGACCAGGAGCCCGACATGCTCGATCGGCTGGACGTGGTCGTGGCCTCCGCCCACTCGAAGCTGCGGATGGAGCGCGGGCCGATGACGCGACGGCTGGTGGCGGCGGTGTCGGATCCGCACACCGACGTGCTCGGCCACGTCACCGGACGGCTCGTCGAGGGCTCTCGCGGCACGAGGCCGCCGTCGACGTTCGACGCGCGGGCCGTGTTCGAGGCGTGCGAAGCGCACGGCGTGGCGGTCGAGATCAACTCCCGGCCCGAGCGTCAGGACCCGCCCGATGAGCTGATGGCCCTCGCGCTGGAGATCGGATGCCTCTTCTCGATCGATTCGGACGCGCATGCGCCCGGGCAGCTGTCGCTGCTCGACTACGGCGCGGAGCGGGCCGAGCGGCTGGGAGTGCCACCGGAGCGGATCGTGACGACCTGGCCGCTGTCGCGGCTGCGAGAGTGGACCGGACGCGACAGCTGACCGCCCGAGCGATCCGGGCCGTCGCCGCCGCGCCCGGTCGGCGTCACTGCGCCGCGTTGGCGCGGAGCACCTCCAGTCGCGCGCGGTACTCGGTCTCGTCGATGTCGCCCTGCGCGAAGCGCTCGGCGAGGGTGGTCTCGGCCCGGCGCGCCGGCGTCCGCCCGTAGGGGCCGTAGCCGTTCTCGGCGGCATTGCGGCGCCAGCGACGCCCGAAGAGGCCGAACAGGAGGGCGATGAGCCCGATCCAGAACAGCGGGATCAGCAGGAACCACCATCCGAAGCCCCAGGGGCCGATGGGGTGCGCGGCGACGATCCCTGAGCCGGCATCGAGTGCGGTGGCGAGTGCAGTGGACATGCGGGGTTCCTCTCTCGGGCCGGCCGCGCCGGATGGGCGACCGGATGCCTCGAGTCAACGCGGGACGCGGCATCCGCGAATCTGCCCAGGGGAGTGATTCCGACTGCTCTTGCGGGAGTACCCGTGCTCTATGCCGGCCCGGAGCCGACCAGACCGGACTCGTACGCGACGATCACGAGGCGCACCCGATCGCGTGCGCCGAGCTTCTGCATGATTCGCGAGACGTGGGTCTTCGCCGTGAGGGGCGAGAGGAAAAGGCGGGCGCCGATCTCGTCGTTGGTCAGTCCCTCGGCGACCAGTCGCAGCACCTCCACCTCGCGCTCGGTGAGCGGCGCGAGGAGCTGCGGATCGGCGACCGCGCGCAACTGGGGCGCCACGCGATCGAGCAGCGTCCGGGTGACGCCGGGGGAGAGCAGTGCATCGCCGGCGGCGACGGCCCGGACGGCCCGGATGAGCTCCGCGGGCTCAGTGTCTTTCACGAGGAATCCGCTCGCTCCGGCGAGCACCGCGCGGACCACGTACTCGTCGAGCTCGAACGTCGTCACGATGACCACGCGAACGCCTGCCAGCGCGGGGTCCGCGGCGATCCGCTCTGCCGCCCACAGCCCGTCGCCGTCGGGCATGCGGATGTCGACAAGGGCGACGTCGACGGGAGTGTCGCGGAGAGCCGTCAAGAGCTGCTGTCCACTGGATGCCTCGGCGACGACCTCGATGTCGGGTTCGGAGTCGAGCAGGGCGCGGAAGCCGCCCCGCACGAGCTGGTGGTCGTCGGCCAAGGCGACGCGGATCATGCCGCACCCCGCCACGGAAGACGGGCCACGACAGTGGTGCCGCGCGGGCCGCTCTCGACCGTCAGCCGCCCGCCCGCGAGCTCGGCGCGCTCGCGCATTCCCCGCAGACCGCCGCGCTCGGCAGCGGTCGCGGGGATGCCGGCGCCGTCGTCCGTGACGGTGAGCACGAGGTCGCCCCCGTCATGGGCGATGCCGTCGTGTGCGACGCCCTCCGGCTCCACGGTCTCGCGCTCCACGGTCTCGCGCTCCACGGTCTCGCGTTCCACGGTTACCGTCGCGTTCGACGCCGCGGAGTGGCGCACGACGTTCGTGAGCGCCTCCTGCGCGATGCGGTACGCGGTGGTCTGCACCGCACTGGGCGGCGCGTCGCCGCCCAGGCGGTCGTCGAGCACCACCTCGAGCCCGAGTCCCCTGCGGGCGGCGACCAGAGCGGGCAGCTGCGCGAGCTGGGGCTGCGGCGTGAGCGGCGCGGTGTCAGGCGCGCCGGTCTCGTCTCCCCGCAGGAACGCGAGCACACCGCGGACCTCGTCGAGTCCGGTCGCGCTCAGGCCGCGGATGTTCGCGAGCGCCTCGCGCGCACGCTCGGGCTCCCGATCGAACAGGTGCAGTCCCACACCGGACTGCACCGCGATCTGGCTCAGCGAGTGGGCGAGCACGTCGTGCAGCTCGCGAGCGATGCGCGTGCGCTCCTCCTGCTCGACGGTGCGGCGGCGGGCCGCGAGCTGCGTGCGGCGCTCCTCGGCGCCCCGCCGGCGGGCGCGTACTCCCTCGCCGATCACGAAGCACAGGGCGAGGCCGACCGTCGCGAGCGCGATGCGAGCGGGGTGCCAGTCGACCCCGACGAACTCGGCGCCCACCACCACCGCGAGCCACACGGCACCGACCGACACGAGCGCCCACACGCGGGCGCCGCGTACGACAGCACCGACGATCGCGAACACGAGCGCGACCGGCGGTGGCCCGCCGAACGGCGCGATCAGGAGGTCGGCGCCGGCGAGCACCGCGACGGCGGCGACAGTCGGACCCGGCAGGCGACGCGCCGCCAGGAGGACCAGAGCGGATGCCGCGGCCAGCACGACGCTCGTCACAGCCGAGGCGAGCGGGACGCGCTGCCACCACGACAGGGCGATGGTGCCCGGCACCTGCACGAAGAAGGAGACGAACACCGGGACCAGCAGGACGACCGCGGCGGGCGGCCGGTACCGCGGCCAGGCGTCGTCCGCCGGCACGGTGCGGCCCTCGGGGTGGCCGAGGGGAGGCCGCGTCGCGGGGTCGTCGCGCGCGGGCCGGATCATGCGCCCGATGCTACGCCGCGGGCCTCTGTGAGGAATCTGACCGCGGGAGCCCTCGCCGTACTCCCGCGGGAGTACGGCGACCGGGTGGGCCTGCGCGGGCGTCAGACGATGACCGGGTTGGACGGCGACGGGGCCAGACGGAGACGGGGTGGGACGGCGACGCGGTCAGACGGCGTCGAGCGCGTCGATGATGCGGGTCATCGCCGTGCCGAGCGCCCACCGCTCGGCGAGGGCCGCGGCATCCGTCTTCGCCTGGTCCGCGAGCGGACGCAGGCGGGCATCGGGCACCTCCAGCGGCAGGTCGCGGACGACGGCCACCACCTGCGGCGCGACGGCGAGATACGGCAGCCCGGCGAGCACCTTCGACCGAACGCCCGCCGTCATCCCCTCGCCCTGCTCGGCCGCCGCGATGATCCCGGAGAGATCGCCGAACGTCGCCAGCAGGCCGGCCGCCGTCTTCTCGCCGATGCCGGCGACGCCCGGGAGGCCGTCGGACGAGTCGCCCCGCAGGGTCGCGAAGTCGGCGTACTGCGACGGCAGCACACCGTACTTGGCGACGACCGATGCGTCGGTCAGCACCTCGAGGTTGCTCATGCCGCGCGCGGTGTAGATCACCCGCACGTCGCGCGCGTCGTCGACGAGCTGGAACAGGTCCCGGTCGCCGGTGATGATGTCGACGGGCATGGTGGCGGTGCTCGCCAGCGTGCCGATGACGTCGTCGGCCTCGTGCTCGGCGGCGCCGACGATGCGGATGCCCAGTGTGTCGAGCGCCTCGCGGATGACGGGCACCTGCACCTCGAGCGGATCGGGCACCTCCTCGACGTCGGGGCCGACGGCCACCACTTCGGCGACGCGGTGCGTCTTGTAGGTGGGGATGAGGTCGACGCGCCATTGCGGCCGCCAGTCGTCGTCCCAGCACGCCACGAGGTGCGTCGGCCGGTACGTCGTCACGAGCCGCGTGATGATGTCGAGGAATCCGCGGACCGCGTTGACGGGCGTGCCGTCGGGGGCGCGGACCGTGTCGGGCACGCCGTAGAACGCGCGGAAGTAGAGGGATGCGGAATCGAGCAGCATCAGGCGGTCGGTCACGCGTTCATCCTGGCATGCGGCTCCGACCCGCGCGGCGGCGGAACGCGACACCCGCCGTTCACCTGCGCGACGGATGCCGGTCGCACGGCGGGACCCGTCGCGTTCACGTATCGCGCCCACCGTGGGGAGACAGCAGTGAGCCGTCCGTGGCGGCACGGCTGGGAGAGGAGGCGTCATGGGTCGCGAAGACGTGCTGGCCTGGGTGGAGTCGCCCCTGCAGCTGATCGGCGCCGCAGAGTGGGCCGCCGCCCACCGGACCACCGTGCCCGTCGCCGGGCGCCTGACGCCGCAGATCTCCGCGACGGCCGACGAGCTGCTCGCACGCGGCGCGCGCTTCGGCGAGCTCGAGCCCTACCTCGGCATCCCGTGGAACCTGCTCGCCCGGCATGGCCACTGGCTCGTGGGGGACGGGTTCTCGGGCCAGTTCCGCCTCGCCGCCGCCGTACTCCGGCCGCACCGCATCACGTTCCTCGACGACGGGGCGTACGCGATCGCCTACGCCGACGCGCTCCTCGGTCGCCGCGCCTACGCCCGCCCGCACGTCGCAGAGCGGGGTCTGACCACGCTCGTCGCCCCCTTCGCGGCCGAACTCGTCCACCGCCGGGCCACGGCCCGGAACGTCGAGATGTTCACCGCGTTCGACCTGGGCCCCGACCGCCTCGAGGCTCTCGTCGACCGCGGGTTCGGCATCCGTCGCCATGACTTCTCGTGGACGCGTGCCTCCGCGCCCGCCGCGGCCACGCTGGGCCGGCGGATCGTGCTCGGCAGCGCACTGCCGGTCGACGGGCGCATGATGCTGGTCGACTACATGCGGTGGGTGACGGATGCCGCGGCCGGCGGTGCCGTGTACCTCCCGCACCGCCGCGAGACGGCGGAGCAGCTGGATGCGGTCGCGACGGTGCCCGGGCTGCGGATCCACCAGACCGGGCTGCCGGTGGAACTCGTGCTGGCCGGGGCGCGGCATCCGCTCGACGTGCGCACGCTGCCGTCCAGCACCACGACGACCCTCCCGCTGGTGCTCGCGGGGACCGGCGCGACGGTGTTCACCGATGTCGTCGGGCGGAACGGGCGGGCACGCCCCTCGGCACGGACGGCAGCCGCATGAGCGAGGTGGTGGCGATCATCCCGGCGCGCGGCGGCTCGAAGGGCATCCCGCGCAAGAACCTGCAGCGGGTCGGCGGAGTGCCGCTCGTCGCACGCGCGATCGAGGCCGCCCGCCGGTGCCCCGCGCTCGACAGGGTCGTGGTGACGACCGACGACGCCGAGATCGCGGCGGTCGCCGCCGAATGGGGCGCGGAGGTCGTCGATCGGCCCGTGGACCTCTCGGGCGACGAGGCGCGCAGCGAGACGGCACTGCTGCACGCGCTCGAGACCCTCGAAGCGCGCAAGCTCGACGTGAGCGTGGTCGCCTTCCTGCAGGCCACCTCGCCGTTCATCGACGTCGAGGCACTCACCGCCGCGGTGCAGCTCGTGCGCTCGCGACGCCGCGACAGCGTCTTCTCGGCGGTCGAGACATACGGGTTCCTGTGGGAGAAGGGACTCGGCGGGGCCGCCGAGCCTGTCAACCACGAGATCGATGTGCGCCCGCGCCGGCAGGACCGCGAGCCGCACTATCTCGAGACCGGCGCGTTCTACGTCGTGCGTGCCGCGGGCTTCCGCGCGGCCGAGCACCGGTTCTTCGGCAGCGTCGGCATCGCCGAGGTCGACCCCCGCACGGCGATCGAGATCGACAGCCCGCACGAGCTGGAGCTCGCACGGCGCCTCGCTCCGCTCGTCGACGGGGGCGCGCGTGACCGCGCGATCTCCGTGGACGCAGTGGTGACGGACTTCGACGGCGTCCACACCGATGACACCGTGCGCGTGGACCAGAACGGCCTCGAGTCGGTGACGGTGAGCCGATCGGACGGCATGGGGGTCTCGCTGCTGCGGGCCGCCGGCATCCCCTTCCTCATCCTCTCGACGGAGTCCAACCCCGTGGTCGCCGCGCGTGCGCGCAAGCTGGGCGTCGATGTGCGGCAGGCCGCCGCCGACAAGGCCGCGGTGCTGCGCGAATGGGCCGCGGATCGCGGCATCCCGCTGTCGCGCATCGCCTACCTCGGCAACGACGTCAACGACCTCGCCTGCCTCGAGCTCGTCGGGTGGCCCGTCGCGGTGCCCGATGCCCACCCGCTCGTCCTGTCCGCCGCACGCACCGTGCTCGACAGCCCAGGAGGCGAGGGCGCCGTGCGCGATCTCGCGGAACGCGTGCTCGCCGGGGCCTCGTCGGCGGCCACGGGGGCGCCGCGAGCCGGCGAACCGGCCGGGCGAGGCGCAGCAACCGATCACCCCACCGCACCACTGGAGGCCTCATGACCGTCACCATCGGATCCCGCGTCATCGGCGGCGGACGCCCCGCGTACGTCATCGCCGAGATCGGGCTGAACCACAACGGCGACGTCGAGCTCGCCAAGCGGCTCATCGACGTCGCCGCGGACGCCGGTGCCGACGCCGTGAAGTTCCAGAAGCGCACGCCCGAGATCGCCACCCCCGAGCACATGCGCGACATCCCGCGCGACACCCCCTGGGGACGCATGACCTACCTCGAGTACCGCCACCGTGTCGAGTTCGACCGCGATCAGTACATCGAGATCTCCGACCACGCGCTGCTGCGCGGACTCGAATGGTTCGCGTCGCCCTGGGACGTGCCGAGCGTCGCCTTCCTCGAGGACCTCGGCGTCGTCGCCCACAAGGTCGCCTCGGCGTCGCTGACCGACGTCCAGCTGCTCGAGGCGCTGCGGGACACGGGCAAGCCGGTCATCCTGTCGACCGGCATGTCGACGAGCGAGCAGATCGATGCGGCCATCGAGGTGCTGGGCACCGATCGCCTCGTGCTGATGCATGCCACCTCGACGTACCCGATGGAGCCGGAGGAGGCGAACATCCGCATGATCCCGGCCCTGCGCGATCGCTACCCCGGGGTGCCGGTGGGCTATTCGGGCCACGAACGGGGCCTGCAGATCTCGCTCGCCGCCGTCGCACTCGGCGCCGTGGCGGTGGAGCGGCACGTCACCCTCGACCGCACGATGTGGGGCTCGGACCACGCCGCATCGCTCGAGCCGGCAGGGCTTCAGCACCTGGTGCGCGACATCCGCGTCATCGAGGCGGCGCTGGGCGACGGCGTCAAGCGCGTGTACCCCGGTGAGCTCGCGCCCATGGCGAAGCTGCGCCGCGTTCCCGCGTGAGGCCGCCTGCGGACGGCGACGGCAGGCTGCGCGTCGTCGCGATCGCCGACACCGACTCGTATGTGAAGTGGTCGGCGGCGCTCCTCGGCGGGCTGATGGCCGGCGGCACGGGGGAGCGGTGGGATGCCGCGCTGCTGGTGCTCGAGACGCCCCTGGTGGTGAGCGACGGCCAGCTCGCCTCGGCGCTCAGCGGCAGCGGCCTGCCGCGGGATCGGGTGGAGCGGATCGCGTACAGCCGGCTGATCGCACGGCTGACGGAGCTGCGGGCCGACGTCGTCGTCATCGGGGCGCGCGGACCACTGGTGCGCGTGCTCGCCCGCGACATCGCCGCCGTGCCGGAGCGGCCGGTCGTCGTGACGGGACTGCCCGGCATCTCGATCCCGGCGACGCGCCGGGCCGTCGTCTACCGGCTGCAGTGCGACCTGTTCGTCGTGCATTCTCGGCGCGAGGTGCGGGAGTTCCGGGCGCTGTCGGCGCGCACCGGGTACGCGCACCGCTACGCCCTGGCCACCCTGCCCTTCGCGCGGGGCGCCCGGTTGGCGGGGTCGGGCACCGCGGCGAGCGCCGAAGACGGCGGCGACCTCGTGTTCGCCGCGCAGGCGAAGGTCCCGGCGGAGCGAGCGGACCGCCTGGCCGTGGCGCGGATGCTGGTGCGCGCCGCGGAGGCGGACCCGTCGCGGCGCGTCGTGGTCAAGCTCCGCGCCGCGACCGGCGAGCATCAGACGCACGTGGAGCAGGACGGCTACCCCGAGCTGCTCGCCTCACTCGGCACGCTGCCACCGAACCTCGTCACCTCGACGGCGCCGATGCGGAAGGCGCTCGCGACCGCGGAGGGCCTCGTCACGGTCAGCTCCACCGCCGCGATCGAGGCGATCGCCCGCGGCATCCCCGTCATCGCGCTCGACACGTACGGCGTCTCGCCGCAGCTCATCAACGAGACCCTCGCCGACGCCGATCTGCTCGCGGGCGAGGCGGACGTCGTCGCGCGCCGGTTCCGGCATCCGGATCCGGAGTGGCTCGACGAGAACTACTTCCACCCGCCCGAGGACGACGACTGGACCGACCAGGTGGCGGATCTCGCGGCCCAGCGGTCGGCCGGCCGGCTGCCCCGGCGGACCGGCTTCGTGCGGCGCGGCGGCGCGCTGCGCGACGCATGGGAGCGGCGGATCGCCCTCGGGCGCGCCGACACCTCGGCGGCCGGCGCCCTCGCGTATGCGGTGGGCGTGCCGCTGCGCGGCGTCGCGCGTCTGCTGCACCGGGTGCGCCGCGTCGTCGCGGGGGAGGCTCAGCAGCCGGGGCCGGTCGGATCCTCGACGCAGGTCCGATCGACCAGCGCGGTGCGCACCTCGACGACGCGCACGTCGTAGCCCGCCGCCTGGGCGCGGACCACGCCGGCCACCGGTCGCCACGTTCCGCTGCCGAAGTCGACGGATGCCGCGTACTCGACGGTGACCGACACCGGGTAGGTGCCGCGGTCGCGGTAGGCGTGGCTGGTGGGCGTGGGGGTGAACTGCCCCTGCCCGAGAGCCGTCCACGACGACCCGCCGGTGGCCGCGCGCGTGGTCGTGCCGTCGCCGTTGTCGAACACGTACGCCACCGGGACGAAGCGCACCGTGACGTCCCAGCCGAGGACCGTGCCCGGAATGCGCTCTTCGGATGCCGCCGCCAGCAGGTTCGTCGGCATGCCGACGACGCCGAACCCGGCCGGCTCGCCCGCGAGCGTCGGAGGTGTCGGACGGAAGGAGGCGAGGTCGGCGAGCGTCACGTCGGGCGCGGCATCGGTGGCGACGGTGAAGCCGCCGCAGCGGTTCATCGGGCCGCAGTCGCGGGGTGAGGGGGGTGGGGCTGGATGATTGACGCCATTTCTTGGGTCCGGCGCGCTGGCATTTCCGGTGGCTCCCTCCCGCGTTTCATTGCCGGAAACGACGACTTCATCCTCCGTCGCATAGGAACAGAGGCCAGCTTGCAACTGTGAAGCAGTGCATCCCGTGGCGTGACCAGTTCCGCCCATCGGCATGAGCGTGATCGCCAGTGCAGTGAGTGCCGTAAGAATCAACATGTCTGGTCGTCCGCCACGGCACTGCTGGAAATGGCCAAACCACCCTCAACGTCCACGAACTCCACACTCAATCCCAACAGGCTGGGGCGGTCGCTCGGCGTCACATCGGTACCCTCGTCATCGACAACCCGCGACGCCCCGACATCCAGGCAGACCATTGCGGTGACGTCACCGAAATCCGCTGACGTTTCCTTTCCAACGAACCTTGAGACAGTTGCGGTTCCGACGATGGCGCGATTCTGCTCTTCAAGCAGGCGCTGAGTCTCGAGTTCTGAGTCCAGGGCTGAGCCGACCAGGAAGTCGGTCGGTACGGGGTCGGCCATCGGGTCCGCGTGCCACTGGTTCAGCGCGTCCACGTATGCCCGGTAGGTCGCCTCCGCGGCCGCGAACGCCTCCTCCTCGGAGGAGAACGCGGGCGTCGGTGTCGGCTCCGGCGGCTCCGGCGTGGTGCAGCCCGCGAGCGCCAGCACCAGGAGGGCGCTGAGCGCCGCTGCCGTGATCCGAGTCCTCACGCCCCCAAGGTAACCGGTGGTGCCGACCCGCCGACCGAGTTATCCACAGTCCTGCGAGCGGGCCGACGAGCGAGCCGGCGATCGCGCCCGGGGGTTGCGGATCGCCGGCTCCGGGCGGGTCCGGTGGGACCGCCCCTCGTGCCCTTCGGGGAGGGCACGAGGAGTGGTCCCGGCGAACCGTCGCCCTGGGTACGCGAGCGAGATCGGGAGCTCGCTGCGCGATGGACCAAGGTTCCGCACCACACCTGGGAGATCCCTATCGCCGGCCCGCATGAACGCCCCACGCCGGCCGTGCAGCCGCTGTGCTGCAACGAAGTGGTCGGCCCCGACATCCCGGTGCCGGCTACCGCGGGGTGTTGACACGCGGGCGTATCCTCATGCGATGACCACCGCCGCGAGCCGCACCGAGCTGCGAGCGCTCCTGGACGAGCTGCACGACGCCGCGACGGCGCGCGTCGTGGCCATCGACGAGAACCTGGCCGAACTGCGCGCCGACCGTCGCGGCGACGTCGCCGACGACGAGCACGATCCCGAGGGCGTGACGCTGTCGGGCGAATGGTCCCGCGCGATTGCGCTCGAAGAGGCCGCGCGCCGCGAGATCGTCGAGATCGACGAGGCCGTCCGTCGCTGGGAGGACGGCACTTACGGCATCTGCGTGGACTGCGGCCGCGGCATCCCCATCGCGCGTCTGCGTGCACGCCCGTTCGCGACCCGCTGCGTGACGTGCGCGGAGAAGGCCGGCGTCTGACGTGTCGTTCGGTGCCGCGGCCTCGCGCGCCGCGCCGGAGGGCTTCCCGCGCGTCGCGGACGGTGATGCCTGCCCGTGCGGCAGCGGGGCGCGCTTCGACGGATGCTGCGCCCCCGCGCTGCGCGGATCCCCGCCGTCGACCGCTGAGGCGCTGATGCGGTCGCGCTACACGGCGTTCGTCGTCGGCGACGAGCGGTACCTGGAGGAGACATGGCATCCAGGGACGCGCCCGGACGAGCTGGTCCTGGACGCCGCCCAGCGATGGACGGGACTCGAGATCGTGGATGTCGATGCGGGCGCGGAGGGCGACACGCGCGGGGTGGTGGAGTTCCGGGCGACCTGGCGCCACGGAGGCGAAACGGGCGCACTGCATGAACGCAGCCGGTTCCTGCGACGAAGCGGACGCTGGTGGTACCTGGACGGCGAGATCCGCCCGTCCTGAGCGGCCCTCGGCCATGTGCCGCGCCGATAGCGTGACAGGCATGACCACTCAGGCTGAGAAAGCACAGACCCTCGCCCGGCTGCACGCCGCGCCCGAGATCCTCCGCGTCGTGAACGTCTGGGACGCCGTGTCGGCCCGCGCCGTCGCCGCCCTTCCCGAGACCCGCGCCATCGCGACGGCGGGCCACGCGATCGCCGCGACGTTCGGCTATCCCGACGGCGAGATCCCCCTCGACATCACCCTGGACATGCTGGGCCGGATCGTGGAGGCCGCGGGCGATCTTCCCGTCACGAGCGACCTCGACGGCGGGTACGGCGACGCCGGTGAGACGGTGCGGCGGGCGATCGGCAAGGGTGTCGTGGGTGCGAACGTCGAGGACCGGCTGCGGCCGCTGGACGAGGCGGTGGCGGACGTCGATGCGATCGTCGCCGCCGGCGCCGCCGAAGGCGTGCCCTTCGTCCTGAACGCCCGCACCGACGCCTTCGTCCGGGCGGGCAAGCGCCCTGTCGAGGAATCGATCGCCGACGCCATCGAACGCGGCCGCGCGTACCTGGCCGCCGGCGCCGACCTGGTGTTCGTGCCGGGCATCCTCGATGCCGACATCACCCGGCGCCTGGTCGAGGGCATCGGCGAGCGCAAGATCAGCGTCATCGGTCTGCCCGGTGCGCTGACCGCGGGGGAGTACGAGGCTCTCGGCGTCGCTCGTGTCTCCTACGGCCCGCTGCCGCAGCGCGTCGCGCTCACCGCGCTGCAGGACGTCGCCGCCGACCTCTACCGCGACGGCGTGATCCCGGCATCCACGCGCGCCCTCAACTGAGCTCTGCGCACACGGCGGCGATCGTGCGATCGTCGCGTCCGGCCCGCGGGAATCCCCGCGGGCCGGACGCTGTTGAGGCCGGCATGGAGCCCGCAGCCGTCGACGTCATCGTGATCGGCGGGGGACAGGCGGGCCTCTCGGCCGCCTACCACCTGCAGCGCCGCGGCTTCGTGCCGCTGCGGCGGGCGACCGGCGCGGAGCCGACGTTCCTGGTCCTGGATGCTGCGCCCCGTGCCGGCGGCGCATGGCAGCACCGGTGGCCGTCCCTCAGGATGGCCACGGTCAACGGCATCCACGAACTGCCCGGGTTCGCTGTTCCGCCGGCCGATCCGCGTGCGGCGAGCCGCGACATCCTGCCGTCGTACTTCGCCGACTACGAGGCGCTCTTCGCGCTGGACGTGCTCAGGCCCGTGAACGTCACAGCAGTGCGCCGTGCCGACGACGACCCGCACGGGAGGCTGCTGGTCGAGTCCGATCGAGGACGCTGGTCGGCGCGGTTCGTCATCAATGCCACCGGCACATGGACCAGGCCGTTCTGGCCGCACTATCCCGGACAGGAGCGCTTCCGCGGCCGGCAGCTGCACGTCGCCGACTACGGCTCGGCGGAGGAATTCCGCGGACAGCGCGTCGTCGTCGTCGGCGCCGGCGTCTCGGCCGTGCAGCTGCTCGATGAGATCTCCCACGTCGCCGAGACGTTCTGGGTGACGCGGCGGGAGCCGGAGTGGGTCGAGGCCGACTTCGACATCCCGGCGCGCGTGGCCGCGATCGCGGGCGTCGAGGACCGCGTGCGCCGCGGCCTGCCCCCGGGGAGCGTCATCTCGGTGACCGGCATGCACTGGACGCCCTGGGCGCGGGCTGCCCAGGCGCGCGGGGTGCTGGTGCGGCATCCGATGTTCGCCTCGATCGAGGAGGACGGCGTGCGGATGCCGGACGGCTCGTTCGAGCCGGCCGATGCGATCCTGTGGGCGACCGGGTTCCGGCCCGCTCTCGACCACCTGGCCCCGCTGCGCCTGCGCACGCCGGAGGGCGGCTTCCGCGTGGAGAACGGGCGCTCGATCGACGAGCCGCGCCTCTTCCTCATCGGCTACGGCCCCTCGCAGTCGACGGTCGGTGCCAATCGCGCCGGTCGCGACGCCGTCCGCGCGATCATGGCCGACCAGCGCGCATCGTCGTCGGCACTCGCCCCAGATGCCCCAGTCGCTCCCGAACCGGTCGCCGCGGACACGCTGGACGAGCTGGTCGCCTGATGCGCGGCGACCCGACCGCGGCTAGCGTGGGTCGTGCGACGGAAGGAGCCCCCATGGCGCGCATCCTGATCTTCGGCGGACACGGCAAGGTCGCCCTGCTCCTCGAGCCCCTGCTCGTCGCGCAGGGCCACACCGTGACCGCCGTCATCCGCGAATCCGCACAGGAGGCGGAGGTCGCCGCGACCGGGGCGCAGCCGGTGGTCGCCGACGTCGAGATCCTCGATCTCGACCAGCTGACGAACCTCATCGCGGGCAACGACGTCGTGGTGTGGTCGGCCGGCGCGGGCGGCGGCAGCCCCTCGCGCACGTACGCCGTGGACCGCGACGCCGCCGTGCGCTCGATGGACGCGGCGGCCGCAGCCGGCGCGCTGCGCTACGTCATGGTGTCGTGGATCGGCTCGCGCGCCGACCACGGTGTCGCCGCGGACTCGTCGTTCTTCCCGTACGCCGACGCCAAGTGGGCGGCCGACGCGCATCTCGCCGGCAGCGCGCTGGACTGGACGATCCTGGCGCCCGGCACGCTCACCCTCGATCCGCCGAGCGGCCGCATCGCGCTCGATCCGGTGGACGACGGGGCGGTATCGCGCGCGGACGTGGCGGCGGTGATCGCCGCGACGATCGCCGACGACAGCACCATCGGGCGCACGATCAGGTTCGGCGGCGGCGGCGAGCCGATCGGCCACGCGATCGCGGGCTGAGCCTCAGTCGTCGCTCGAGTGCAGCCCGCGCCGCACCGACAGAAGGGTGACCTCCGGACGCTCCGCGACGAGCCGTTCGGCGTGGTCCAGCACGTCGCGCACGTGCGTCGCGTCCGCGGCGACGATCGACACGCCGATGCCCGCCCGCCGGTGCAGATCGTGCTCGCCGACCTCGGCGGCCGCCACCTCGGTGCGCCGGCTGAGCTCGGCGATGATCGGTCGCAGCACGCTGCGCTTCTCCTTCAACGAGCGGGTGTCGCCGAGCAGCAGGTCGAACTCCATCCACCCGATCCACATGGCTCCATGGTGCCACCGCTGAGGGAGGACCCTCGGGTTACCCTCAAGGCGCGTCGCTGGTCGACGCGCGGGCGGCGATCCAGCCGCCGCAGGATGGCGACGCGCCCGCGCGCCTGCGCACACATCGCCCCCCGTGCGGTAGAACAGCAGAAGTCGAAGGGAACCCCGGACCGTGAAGCTCGTGAAGCGCATCGTCGTCGTGCTCGTCATCGCGTTCGCGGCGTTCTACCTCATCACCCGCCCGCACGATGCGGCGAATGCGGTGCAGGGCGCCATCGGCGCCGTCTGGGGCGCCGGCGCCGCCGTGGTCGACTTCTTCATGGCTCTCGCCGCGGGCTGAGCATGTTCGATCCGCGGATCGACAAGCACCTGATCACCGATCAGGGCGAGCACGTCGTCGACGAAGTCCGCAAGCACTGGGCCGCCACGGTATCGGCGGTGCTCGAGATGTTCGGCGGCATCGTCGTCCTCCTCTTCGCGTTCTTCGTGCCCGCCCAGGCGTGGTGGGTGCCGGCGCTCCTCGGCGCCGCGGTGACCGGCCACGCGATCTGGCGGTACTTCGAACAGCACACCGACCGCTTCGTGATCACCAACATGCGCGTGTTCCGCGTGCACGGCATCCTCTCCCAGCGCATCGCGACCATGCCCCTCGCGCGCATCCTCGACATCTCCGTCTACAAGCCGGTCGTGGGACGGATCTTCGGATACGGCCACTTCGTCTTCGAGTCGGCGGCGCAGGAGCAGGGGCTCCGCGAGATCCGCTACGTGGGCGATCCGGACGAGCGCGGACTCACGATCCAGCGGGTCATCCAGCAGGCCGGCCTCCGCGGCGCGGCAGGACGGGCGGATCAGTTCGGCGGCGCGCACATCGTGCCGCCGATGGCCCCCCAGCCGGAGGTGTCCGTCACCACGACCGAGGTGCGCCGGGACGACAACCCCACGGCGCCGGTGCCGGAGGTGCGGCCGGTGGCGACCTCGTCCGGATGGGACTGGCTCGCTGACGCCCAGCGCCGCGAGGACGAGCGGCTCGCACAGCTGCGGGGGGAGCCCGCGTCGGACGGCGAGGCGCCCTTCGATCCCGACCGCACGAACACCGCGCCGATCCAGCTGCCCCGCTGAGCGCACTGCGCAGCGTCCCGGCCAGGGCCGTGCGGCACCCGCGGCGCGGCCCGCAATGGCGCCGATTCCGGGTCCCGCGGGAACATCGCGGGCGACCCGCGCGTTCTGTTACCCTGGAGTGTCACTCGTGTGGCTGTTTCGCCACGCTCAGGTCCCGGTTCGCACCGGCCTTCCGGATCCGCAGGATCCGGGTGACATCGCAGAAAAAATCCGCTTCGCCTCGGCTCGAGGCATCCGTTCGCCCTTGCGCGATGGAAGCCGCTGAAAGCCGGAGCCCGACACCACCCCAACAAGGACAACCCACTACATGACTACCGCAACGACCGCCCCGGCCACCAAGCAGGTCGCGATCAACGACATCGGATCTGCCGAGGACTTCCTGGCCGCGGTCGAGAAGACCCTGAAGTTCTTCAACGACGGCGACCTCATCGAGGGCACCGTGGTCAAGATCGACCGCGACGAGGTGCTCCTCGACGTCGGTTACAAGACCGAGGGCGTCATCCCCTCGCGCGAGCTCTCCATCAAGCACGACGTCGACCCCAACGAGGTCGTCAAGGTCGGCGACGAGGTCGAAGCCCTCGTTCTCCAGAAGGAGGACAAGGAAGGCCGCCTCATCCTGTCCAAGAAGCGCGCGCAGTACGAGCGTGCCTGGGGCGACGTCGAGAAGATCAAGGAGAACGACGGTGTGGTCACCGGCTCCGTGATCGAGGTCGTCAAGGGTGGTCTGATCGTCGACATCGGCCTTCGCGGCTTCCTCCCGGCTTCGCTCATCGAGCTGCGCCGCGTCCGCGACCTGACGCCGTATCTCGGCCAGGAGATCGAGGCGAAGATCCTCGAGCTCGACAAGAACCGCAACAACGTCGTGCTGTCGCGCCGCGCCCTGCTCGAGCAGACGCAGTCCGAGTCGCGCACCACGTTCCTCAACAACCTGCACAAGGGCCAGGTCCGCAAGGGCACGGTCTCGTCGATCGTCAACTTCGGTGCGTTCGTCGACCTGGGCGGCGTGGACGGCCTCGTGCACGTCTCCGAGCTCTCGTGGAAGCACATCGAGCACGCGTCCGAGGTCGTCGAGGTCGGTCAGGAAGTCACCGTCGAGATCCTCGAGGTCGACCTGGACCGCGAGCGCGTCTCGCTGTCGCTCAAGGCGACGCAGGAGGACCCGTGGCAGGTCTTCGCCCGCACGCACGCGATCGGACAGGTCGCTCCGGGCAAGGTCACCAAGCTCGTCCCGTTCGGCGCGTTCGTGCGCGTCGCGGACGGCATCGAGGGCCTCGTGCACATCTCGGAGCTGTCGGGCAAGCACGTCGAGCTCGCTGAGCAGGTCGTGTCGGTCGGCGAAGAGGTCTTCGTCAAGATCATCGACATCGACCTCGAGCGTCGCCGCATCTCGCTCTCGCTGAAGCAGGCGAACGAGTCGGTCGACCCCAACGGCACCGAGTTCGACCCGGCGCTGTACGGCATGGTCACGGAGTACGACGAGAACGGGGAGTACAAGTACCCCGAGGGCTTCGACCCCGAGACCAACGCGTGGCTCGAAGGCTTCGACGAGCAGCGCGAGAAGTGGGAGCAGGAGTACGCCGCTGCCCACGCTCGCTGGGAGGCCCACAAGGCCGCCGTCACGAAGGCTCTCGAGGCCGAGGCAGCCGCCCCGGCCGACAGCGGCTCGTCCTCGTACTCGTCCGACAGCGGCTCCGGTGGCACGCTCGCGGACGACGAGGCCCTCGCCGCTCTGCGCGAGAAGCTCTCGGGTCGCTGATCTGAGCTGAGTCCGCCGGTTCTCTGAACCGCTGGTTCCGAACGGGCCGCCGCCCCCGACCGCAAGGTCGGCGGGCGGCGGCCCTTTCGCGTACCCCCGGCGTATCCGCGGCGTTCCCGCCGGCCGGCGCGTCGGTGGTGGCGGGTACTCTCGCGGTGTGCCTGCGAACCGACTCCCCGTGCACTGCGTGGTGGACGATGACGGATGCCGCGGCCCGGTGCCCGAAGACGCTCCGATCCCGCTCTGCGAAAGGCACCTGGCTGCGGCGGCGGACTGGGGCGCCGCGCACGACGGGCTCACCGACGTGCTGCCGTCGCCGTGCCGTCTCTGCGGATCCCGGCTCGGCGTGCACTACCCGTCGGGGTGGCTCTGTGCGGTGTGCGAGTGGCGGCACGGCGAGATCCCCGATGCCGAGATCGCGCCGCCGCGAGTGGACGTGGTCTACTACCTCGGGTACGCCGACCGGGTGAAGATCGGCACGAGCGCCAACCCGCGGCAGCGCCTGGGAGCGCTCTGGCACGACGAGCTGCTGGCGTTCGAGCGCGGCGGCCGCGGGCTCGAGCACCGACGACACGTGCAGTTCGCCGCCGACCGCTATCCGCGCACGGAGTGGTTCCGCCGTTCGGAAGCGCTCATGGCGCACATCGCGGTGCTCGCGGCGGGCGTCGACGATCCGTGGCAGCTCCACGCCCGGTGGCGGAGTGAGGCGCTCGCGGCACAGGGGTGATCGACGACGCCGAGCGCGCCCTGCCCACCCGGGGCCGTGGCATCCGTTACCGTCGCGGTATGACCGCCGCGATGCCGGGCGACTCGGGTGCGCCCGCGGCGCGCCCCCGCCACGGCGTGACCGCGCCCGAGGCCGCCGACCGCACCCGCGGGCGGACCGCGATGCTCAACCAGCTGCTGCTTGCGGCGGTGGTGTTCGTGCTGGGCGTGCTGGTGGCGGTCGGACCGTTCGGCGGCGAGCCGCTGCTGTTCTTCGGCGGCGTCGTCATCGTCGTCGTCGTCACCGCCGCGACGCTCGTCGTCCCCTGGAGCCGACTCCCGTACGGCTGGGTCGCGGTCGTGCCCGCGGTGGACATCCTCGCGATCACGCTCATGCAGATCGCGGCGCCCGACACGGTGCTGGGCCTCCTCTGGATCTTTCCCACGACCTGGCTCGCGGGCGGGTTCGGCCTCCTCGGTCTGTTCGGCGTGATCGTCGCGATCGCCGGGATCGTCAGCGTGCTGACCGCGCTCAGCGCCACCGAGGTGACCTACCGCACGTTGCTGCTGCCGCTCGTGCTGATCGCCGTCGCCGCCACGAGCCACCTCAATGCCCGCCGGTCGGATGCGCAGCGGATGCTGCTGGCCAAGCAGTCGCAGCTGCTGCAGAGCGTCCTGGCGCGCACGCGGCGGCAGGAGCAGGTGGTGACGGAGGTACTGGATGCCGTGGACTTCGGCGTCGTCCGCATCAGTCCGGCCGGGCGGGTGGCGGTCACGAATGGGGCGCACGGCCGGCTGCAGCTGGGCGCGGAGCCCGAGGACGACAGCGCCGAGGTTCCCGCCTTCCGCGACGACGGCAGTTCTCCGCTGCCGCCCGACGAACTCCCGCTCGAGCGGGCGCGCCGAGGCGAGTCGTTCGACGACCAGGTGGTCTGGTTCGGGGCCGAGCCGGGTCCGCGCCGCGCGCTCACCATCACCGCCCGCCGGCTCACCGATCCCGACGGCGCCGACGCGGGTGCGGTGGTCGTCTCACGCGATGTCACGGCGGAGCTGACGGCGCTGCGCGCGCGCGACGAGCTGGTGGCCTCTGTGTCGCACGAGCTGCGCACCCCGCTGACGGCGATCCTCGGCTACCTCGACCTCGCGATCGAAGATCCCGACACGCCCGATGCGGTGCGCGCCAGCCTCGATATCGCCGAGCGCAACGCCGAGCGGCTGCTGCGCATCGTCGCCGACATCCTCGCCGCGTCGAGCTCGTCGCCGTCGTCGGTCGAGGCATCCCTCGCCCCACAGCAGGTCGACGCGCGCGAAGTCGTGGCCGCCGCCGCGGCCGATGCGCTGCCGCGCGCCGCCGCGCGCGCGATCACCATCGACAAGACGGGCCTGGAGCCGGCGACTGCGTGGGCGGATCCGCTCCGGCTGCGGCAGGTGGTCGACAATCTGGTCTCGAACGCCATCGCCTACAACAAGGATGGCGGCACCGTCTTCGTCGGCACGACGACCGACGGCACGTCGAGCTGGATCCTGGTGCGCGACACCGGGGTGGGCATCTCGGACGCCGATCGCTCACGCCTCTTCCAGCGCTTCTACAAGGCGGGGACGGATCGGCGGGCGGGCACCGGTCTCGGGCTCTCGATCACCCGTGACATCGTGCGCGCCCACGGCGGCGAGCTCGCCCTGCACAGCGCCCCCGGGATCGGCTCGACCTTCATCGTGAAGCTGCCCGCGATCGCCCCGGAAGGAGACGCGCCATGACGCTGGATCTGGCGAGCGTGCTCATCATGACCGCACTGGTGGTCAACGTGAGCGGCGTCCTGTTCATCGTCGAGACGCTGCTGCGCCGTGACGAGGGGGCCGGACGAATCTGGTCGATCGCGTTCCTCTCGGCGATGCTGACGACCCTGGCGTACACCGTCTGGGTGCAGTCCGACGTCTGGTGGGCCATCGCCGTCGGCAACGCCGCCTTCGTCGCCGGTACCGGATGCATGTGGCTGGGATGCCGCCGCTTCAACCGGCGGCGCATGCGATGGTCGTCGATCGTGGTGGCGGTCGCCGTCGTGGGGGCGGCGGTCGGCGTGGCGGTCGAGGGCCCGGACGGCGGCGACTGGGCAGGGGCGCTGTGGATGTTCATCCCGCTGCTGGCCTTCGCCGCCGCCGGCTCGGTCGAGAGCCTGCGCGGCGACATGCGCGAATCCCGGACCGCCTGGGTGCTCGGCGCGGTGCTCGGGTTCCAGTCGCTGTTCTACGTGTCGCGCACGACCGCATTCGTGACGTCCGGCCCCGACAGCGCCCTGTTCCAGGCGGCCTTCGGCACCGTCAGCACGAGCTTCCTCACGGTGACGCTGACGATCGTGGCCGTGGTCGTCACCTCGGTGCTGCGGGCGAGCCGGGCGCCGATGCGCGGCTACCTGCGCGACGCGCAGCGGGTCGACGACGAGCAGGGCATCGTGAGCGCCGAAACGTTCGCGGTCGTCCTCGAGGGCACCTGTCGGCGCGCGGCGCGACGCAACGAAACGGTCGCGGTGACGGCGATCCGCCTGGACGACCTGGACCCCATCTCGACCGCCTTCGGGAGCGACGTGGCGGGATCCGTGTCGGCCACCTGGCGCACCGGCGTGCGCCAGCACGCGCCGACGAATGCCGTCGTGGGGCAGGACGGGCCCACCGGTCTGGTCGTCGGCGCCGCCGTCGCCTCCGCACAGGAGGCGCGACGTCAGGCCGGCGCCCTCTACCGCGGCCTCTTCGACGACCTCGGCAAGGTCGGCGGGGGAGTGATCCCGGTGGTCGGCGTCGGCGTCGCGCTCAGCGAGACCGCCGGCTACGACCCGGCGGCGCTCATCCGCGCGGCGCGGGAGGCGGCCAGCCGTGCGGCCGTCGACGTAGAGACGTCGGTGCTGCTCGACGACGGCGAGTAGCGCCGGGGCGCGGAGGGCCGGCTTCCCGCACCGCCGGCCGACGCGTCACGCGGTGAGTCGGTAGCCGACGCCGCGCACCGTCTCGATCCAGCGCGGCTGGGCAGGCGATTCGCCGAGCTTGCGGCGCAGATTCGCCATGTGCACCTCGATGGCGCGCGCATCGCTGTCGGAGACGAAGTCGCTGACGGCGTACTGGTCGCCACGCAGCATCAGCGCGAGATCCGATTTCGCGCGCACCCGACGGCCGGCGACGAGCAGATCGGCGAGGATGTCGAACTCGCTGCGCGTCAGCTCGACGTCGTTGCCGTCGACGGTGATCAGGTGGGCGGCGGCGTTCAGCCGCAGGCCGTGGTGCTCGAGCCACACCTCGTCGGCGGGGCCGGACGCCACCGGCGCCTCGCCATCGGGAACCGCGACATGGCGCGGTCGACGCAGCATGGCGTCGATCCGGGCACGGAGCTCGCGCGGGCGGAACGGCTTGGCGACGTAGTCGTCGGCGCCGGCCTCGAGTCCCTGCAGCGCGTCGATCTCCTCGCTGCGGGCGCTCAGCATCACGATGTAGGTCGAGCTGATCGCCCGGATGCGCTTGGCGGTCTCGAAACCGTCGATGCCGGGCATGTTGACGTCGAGCGTCGTCACGATGGGCCTGTGCGCACGCACCAGCTCCACGCCGTCGGCGCCGTTGGCCGCGCCGTGCACCTCGAACCCCGCCTGGGCGAGGACCGTCGACAGGAGCGAACGGATGTCCTCTTCGTCCTCGATCACGACGGCGACGCGCGCTTCTTCCACCGATGCACCCTCCGGACCCGGGGGTGTCGACGGGTCCTGGACGTCGGTCAGGATATCCCAGAACGCGCCGCGGAATGGGAAAGGCGGCGCGCCGCCGGTCACGCGAGGCGTCCGGACGGGCGTGGCGCCCGAGCGTCGAGGTCGCCCACGGGCGATGCCTCGGCGAACATGCGGGACGCGCGGAGGGCGGGAGATTTCCCCATATCCCGCCCTGCGCGCGTCCTCGGTGCACGGACAATGGCTGCCGTCGTCCCCACGCGGGCTGCCGGTCCGCACCTCTGGACGATCCGCCTGCTCCCGCCATCTCGAGGATGACGGGCGCGATGCGTGCAGCAGGACGCGGAGCGGTTGTACGCCGTGTCGCGTGTCGCGTTCACTTGCGCCCTTCCCCAGCTGCACGGGTGGACTGTCCTTCGGGTGACCCGAGGCTATCGCCGCGGCCTCAGCGCGGGCTCAGGCCCGCCTCAGGAAGCCGTCAAGGACTCTGCATGGCATGCTCGTTGCATGCCGCTCGTCGCCCTCACCGGAGGCATCGCCTCGGGAAAGTCCACGATCGCCCGCCGCCTGGCCGAGCGCGGGGCCGTCGTCGTCGACGCGGACCAGCTCGTGCGCGAGGTGCAGGCGCCCGGTGCACCGGTGCTGGCGGCGATCGTCGACGCGTTCGGCGAGCGGATGCTGCGCCCCGACGGGTCGCTGGATCGCGCCGCCCTCGGAACCCGGGTGTTCGGAGATCCTGCCGCGATCGCCCGGCTCAATGCGATCGTGCACCCCGCTGTGCGGGCCGAGTCCGCTCGCCGCTTCGCCGAGGCTTTCGCGGCCGACCCCGATGCGGTCGTCGTGTACGACGTGCCCCTGCTCGTCGAGGCGCGCGTGGACGACCCGTGGCACCTCATCGTCGTGGCGCACGCGCCCGCCGACGTGCGCGCCCAGCGCCTCGTCGAGCTGCGAGGGCTGAGTCCCGCCGATGCGGCGGCGCGCATCGCGTCTCAGGTGCCCGACGAGGCGCGGCTGCGGATCGCGGACGTGGTGATCGACACCTCGGGCAGCCTCGATCAGACGATCCGCCAGGTGGACGAGCTCTGGGACCGCCTCGACGAGCACGTGGCCGGGCGCGCGACGCGGCCCTGACCGGCGGGCCCGCCGTCGGCCCGCACACGGGCAGTGCGGGCTACCCTGGAGGCAGACCGATGGAGGTGTCGCGTGGGTGTGCTCTCGTGGTTCCGGCGCCGTCGCGCCGCCCCGTACCGTGCCGGCTCGGACGAAGAGCGCATCGCGCGCTACGTCTATCTCCTCAACACGCTTCCGGCATCGGTGATCGAGAGCGCGCACGCCTCGGCGTTCAAGGATCTGCCGCCGCAGCGTCGCCGCGAGCTGTTCGAGCAGCTGCGTCCGTTCCTGGCCGATTCCGAGCGCGACGCCGCGGCGGAGGACCCCACAGTGATCGCGCGTCTCGTCCGCCGAGCCGACGAGCATCGTGCGGCGCGTGCGGCGAGGGCGCAGACGGATGCCGCGGCCCGCGCCGCCGAGGATCCTGCACGTACGGCGGTCGCGGTCGCGGGCGACGACGGCGACCCGGGTGATCCCCGAGACCGCGTCGACGTGCAGGCGATGCTGCTGAACGCCGGCGTCATGACGATCGTCGCCAACCAGTTCCTGCTCTCGAGCTCCGTGGCGGCGTACTACACGGTCGGTGCCGGTTCGCTCGCCATCGGCTCGGAGCCCGCGTGGGTGGGCGACACCTACGATCCGGGTGCTTCGGGGTTCGACGGCGGTGCAGGCGGCGGCTACGACGCCGGCGGAGGCGGATTCGACGGCGGCTCCTTCGGAGGCATGGACGGCGGGGGCTTCGGCGGCGGAGGGTTCGACGGCGGAGGCGGGGGCTTCGGAGGCTGAACGCCGCGCGTTCGCGGGTCGCGGCATCCGCTCGTCGCGAACGCCGCCCCGATGTCGGAGGCGCCGCCTACGCTGGAACGGTGCAGACCACTCGATCCGTGCGGCCGTTCGAGGTCGTGAGCGAATTCGTCCCCTCGGGCGACCAGCCGCAGGCGATCGCCCAGCTGGCGGCGCGCATCAACGCGGGCGAGACCGACGTCGTATTGCTCGGCGCGACCGGAACGGGCAAGTCCGCGACCACGGCCTGGCTCGTCGAGGCCGTGCAGCGGCCGACCCTCGTGCTGGCGCACAACAAGACGCTCGCCGCTCAGCTGGCCAATGAGTTCCGCGAGCTCATGCCCCACAACGCGGTGGAGTACTTCGTCAGCTACTACGACTACTACCAGCCTGAGGCCTACGTCCCGCAGACCGATACGTTCATCGAGAAGGACTCCTCGGTCAACGCCGAGGTCGAGCGACTGCGGCACTCGACGACCAACTCGCTGCTCAGCCGCCGCGACGTCATCGTGGTGAGCACCGTCTCGTGCATCTACGGCCTGGGCGCCCCCGACGAGTATCTGCGCGCGATGGTCGCCCTGCAGGTGGGGGAGGTGTACGACCGCGACGCGCTGATCCGCAAGTTCATCGCGATGCAGTACAACCGCAACGATGTGGACTTCTCACGCGGCAATTTCCGCGTCCGCGGCGACACCATCGAGATCATCCCGGTGTACGAGGAGTACGCCATCCGCATCGAGATGTTCGGCGACGAGATCGAGGCGCTGTTCATGCTGCATCCGCTCACGGGCGATGTGGTGCAGCGGCTCGACAGCGTCCCGATCTTCCCGGCATCGCACTACGTCGCCGGCACCGAGACGGTGCAACGGGCGATCGGCACCATCGAGGACGAGCTCGCCGAGCGGCTGAAGGAGCTGGAGTCGCAGAACAAGCTGCTCGAGGCTCAGCGGCTGCGCATGCGCACCACGTTCGACCTCGAGATGCTGCAGCAGCTCGGCTTCTGCTCGGGCATCGAGAACTACTCCCGCCATATGGACGGCCGGGCTCCGGGCGAGCCGCCCCATACGCTGCTCGACTTCTTCCCCGACGACTTCCTCATGGTGATCGACGAGTCGCACGTCACGGTCCCGCAGATCGGCGCGATGTACGAGGGGGATGCCTCCCGCAAGCGGACGCTCGTCGAGCACGGCTTCCGCCTGCCGAGCGCGCTCGACAACCGGCCGCTGCGGTGGGACGAGTTCAAGAACCGCGTCGGCCAGACGGTCTACCTCTCCGCGACGCCGGGACGCTACGAGATGGGCATCGCCGACGGCGTCGTCGAGCAGATCATCCGTCCGACCGGCCTCATCGACCCCGAGATCGTGGTGAAGCCCTCGAAGGGTCAGATCGACGACCTGCTGGAAGAGATCCGCCTGCGCGCGTCCCGCGACGAGCGCGTGCTGGTCACGACGCTGACGAAGAAGATGGCCGAAGAGCTCACCGACTTCCTCGGCGAGCACGGCGTGCGCGTGCGCTACCTCCACTCCGACGTCGACACGCTGCGCCGCGTCGAACTGCTCAGCGAGCTGCGTGCCGGCGTGTACGACGTCCTCGTCGGCATCAACCTCCTCCGCGAGGGTCTGGACCTTCCCGAGGTGTCGCTGGTGTCGATCCTCGACGCCGACAAGGAGGGCTTCCTCCGCAGCGGCACCTCGCTGATCCAGACGATCGGCCGCGCGGCGCGCAACGTGTCGGGTCAGGTGCACATGTACGCCGACACGATCACCGACTCGATGGCTAAGGCGATCGAAGAGACCGACCGGCGCCGCGAGAAGCAGATCGCCTACAACACGGCCCACGGCATCGACCCGCAGCCGCTGCGCAAGCGCATCGCCGACATCACCGAGGTGCTCGCCCGCGAGGCCTCGGACACGGATCGGATGCTGCGTGGCAAGGCGGCGGCGAAGACGAAGTCCGGGATGGGCAAGAGCCCGACGCCGCAGCTGCGACGTGAGGGGATCGCGGCCGAGGGCGCCGAGCAGCTGGAGGCGACGATCGCCGATCTCAGCCAGCAGATGCTCGCGGCGGCCGGCGAACTGAAGTTCGAGCTCGCGGCGCGGCTGCGCGACGAGGTGCAGGACCTCAAGAAGGAGCTGCGCGCCATGGAGCGCGCCGGTCACGCCTGACCCGGCGCGCGCTCGGACTGCCGTGATCAGTGCTGATCAGGGGCAGTGCATGAGCGGCTTCGGGCCCGACCGATCGAACGTGTGCTGTGCGATCGGCGCGCCGCACAGCGGGCACGCCCGTTCGGCGCGTTCGGCAGCAGTGGGCGGCGGAGCCGTCTCGTAGGGTCCGACGGCGGCCGGCCCTGCGACCCGGATCAGGTTGGCGTTGAGATAGGCGTACCACCCACCGGCTTCGCGCACGCGTGCACGGAGCGGGCGGCGGGCGGCGGGTGCGGCATCCGATTCAGGCATGTTATTTAGTGTACTAACGATTCGTGCAGATAGGATGTCGGCGTGACGGATGCCGACTTCACCCGCGACGACCTGCTCGCACTCGACAACCAGGTGTGCTTCGCGCTGGTGACCGCTGCGCGCAACGTCGTGGGTCTGTACCGGCCGATCCTGGAGCCGCTCGGGCTCACGCACCCGCAGTATCTGGTGATGCTGGCGCTCTGGGAGCGATCGCCCCGGTCGCTGCGGGAGCTCGCCACCGAGCTGGCGCTCGAGCCGGCCACCCTCTCGCCCCTGGTCAAGCGGCTGGAGGCGCAGGATCTCGTCACCCGCTCGCGTCGCGAGCACGACGAGCGCGTGCTCGATGTCGGGCTCACCGACGCCGGCCGCAGGCTGCGTGAGCAGGCTCTCGAGGTGCCGGGCAAGGTGATGGCGAGTGTCGGGACTGATGCGCGCGCGCTCCTCGCCCTGCGCGACGCGCTGCGTCCGTTCGCCGGAGCGCGCTGACCTCGGCCGCCGCGCGAGAGGTCGTTTCCGAACCGTTGCAGGACCGTTCATCTTGGTGCTAGGCGAACGCCCAGGATTCTCTTAGTCTCGAACTCGGTGCGATGCGGTCCTCCCGAACCCGGCCCGACCCGGCGCACTGTCATGCATCGCATACGAGAAAGAAGCACGACCCATGCGCTCTGGTCCGCGTTCCGCACCCCCGTCTCTCCGCCGTCGCTTCGCGCTCGGTGCCTCGGCTCTCACGGTCGCCGCACTGACAACGGGCGGCCTCGCCGTCCCGGCGGCCTATGCCGCCACGACCGACGTCCAGATCCTCGCGACCAACGACTTCCACGGCCGCATCCTCGACAACACGAGCAACGGCGAGGCGGGCGCGGCGGTGCTGGCAGGCGCCGTCGAGCAGCTGCGCGCAGCAAACCCGAACACGGTGTTCGCCGCAGCGGGCGACCTCATCGGCGCATCGACGTTCGAATCCTTCATCCAGCATGACAAGCCCACGATCGACGCGTTGAACGCCGCGGGACTCGACGTCTCGGCGGTCGGCAACCACGAGCTCGACCAGGGCTACAACGACCTCGTGAACCGCGTGATGGCGCCGTACGACGCCACCACGAACCCGTTCGGCGGCGCGCAGTGGCAGTACATCGCCGCCAACCTCAAGATGAAGACGACGGGCGACCCGGCCGTTCCTGCGACGTGGGTCAAGGACGTCGGCGGGGTGCAGGTCGGATTCGTCGGCGCTGTCACCGAGGACCTGCCCACGCTCGTCAGCCCCGGCGGGATCGCCGACATCACGGTCGAAGACATCGTGACCTCGGTCAACACCGAGGCGGCCGACCTGGTCGCCGAGGGTGCGGACATCGTCGTGATGCTCGTCCACGAGGGCGCCACCTCGACCGACTGCGGGACGATGGACGACTCCGGTACGTGGGCCGACATCGTCAACAACGTCTCGCCCGATGTCGACGCGATCGTGTCGGGGCACACGCACCTGGCATACAACTGCTCGTTCCCCGTCGCTGCCTGGCAGTCGCAGGGTCGCGCGGTCACCGAGCGCCCCGTCGTGTCCGCCGGTCAGTACGGCACCAATCTCAACCAGCTGATCTTCTCGGTCGACGAGGCCGGCGACGTCACGGCGAAGACCCAGAAGATCCTCCCGCTGGAGGTCGGGGTGACCGTTCCTCCGGTGCCGCCGGCCACGACGCCGACGACGCGCTGGGACCCGCTCTACCCCGCCGACCCGACCGTCGCAGCGATCGCCAAGGCCGCGGCCGACCAGGCGAAGGTGCTCGGCGCCGTGCCGCTGGGCACGATCGCCGGCGCCTTCAACCGCGCGGTCGCCGTCGACTCGAAGGACCCTGCCAAGACGGTGGAGAACCGCGGCGGCGAGTCCACGCTCGGCAACCTGGTGGCCGAAGTCCAGCGCTGGGCGACGGAGGCGCCGGAGTCCGGCTCCGCGCAGATCGCGTTCATGAACCCCGGCGGTCTTCGTCAGGACATGGTCGGCAGCAACGCCGCGGGCTACCCGGCGACCCTGACCTACCAGCAGGCCGCGGTCGTCCAGCCGTTCGCGAACACACTGGTGAACATGCAGCTCACCGGCGCGCAGATCAAGACGGTGCTCGAGCAGCAGTGGCAGCGTGACAGCCTCAACAAGGTGGCCACGCGTCCGTTCCTGCGGCTGGGTGTCTCCGAGGGCTTCACGTACACGTACAGCCAGAAGGACGTCACCGAGTTCCAGAAGGACGACCCGAAGACCGCCGACGTCGACGAGTCGACCATCTCGTACACCGCACCGAAGGGCACGGTGACGGGCATGTGGCTGAACGGCGAGCCGATCGACACCGCGGCGACCTACTCGGTCACCGTGAACTCGTTCCTCTCGACGGGCGGCGACAACTTCTTCGAGCTGGCGAAAGGCACGAGCCAGCGGGACACCGGCAAGGTCGACCTCGCCGCGATGGTCGACTACATGGCGACCTTCGCCGCATCGACGCCGCTGCCGGTCGACTACGCCCAGCACGCGGTCGAGGTCGCGTTCCCGGCGGATGCACCCAGCGCGTACGACCCGGGCGCGACCGTCGCCTTCGGGGTGAAGTCGTGGGCGATGTCGACGGCCGCCGACGTCAAGGACAGCGAGATCGCGGTCTCGCTGGACGGAGTGGCCCTCGGCTCGTTCCCGGTCGACAACACGATCGGCACCGCCGTGTACGACAACTACGGCACGGCCGCCGTGTCGGTGACGCTTCCGACCACTGCCGTCCGTGGCACGACGGTGCAGCTGACGCTGACGGGTGCGCAGACGGGCACGTCGGTCGTCGTCCCGGTCGCGGTCGACAAAGCCGACAGCACGACCGTCGGTGTGCCGAACAAGACGTTCGCGAACTCGAAGGGCAACGGCGTCATCCAGTACACGACGACCGTGACCACCGAGGACGGCACACCCGCCCTCGGCGAGGCGACGATCTACGACGGCGACGATGCGATCGCCACGGTCACCTTGACCGCCGGCAACGGCGGCGTCGTCCAGGTGAAGCTGCCCAAGCTCGGCAAAGGCACCCACCCGCTGTACGTCGTGTACGGCGGCAGCGACACGGTCAAGCCGTCGACGAGCGAGACGGTGATCGTGACCGTGAAGTAGCCGGCCATCACGCGACGGGGCCCCCGACATCCACGGATGCGGGGGCCCCGTTCGCGTGCCGGGCGGCTCTAGGGTGGGGGAATGACACCCCCGCTCCGCTCCCGACCGGAGCGGACCGGCCTCGCGCGCGGGTTGGTCGTCGCGGCCGGGGTGGTCCTGGTGTCGACGCTGATCATGGTGCTCGCCGGCGTGCAAGGCGTCCCGCGGTTCCGGGCGGTCCCGCTGCCCCAGGCGACGCGCAGCACCGAACCCGTCCCGGAGCCGAGCGCGACCGGCGAACCGCTTCCGGAACCACCCGGCGACGCCGATCCCGCAGCCGCGGGCCAGCTAATCGTGCTCATCCTCTGGCTCGTCGCGGCCGCCCTGCTGGCGCTGCTCGTGGTCGCTGTGGTGCGGGCGCTCCGCCGTGCCTGGCAGAGCCGCGCTCTGCGTGAGCGAGAGGGAGCGGCGGTCACTCCGACGAACGCCACGGCAGCGACTGCCGAAGCACAGCCGGACGCGGCGGTGATCCAGCGGGGCATCGCAGCGGCGCTGCGGCGCATCCATGACCCCGCGGAGCCCGGCGACGCCATCGTCGCCGCCTGGTGGGGCGTCGAGGAGGCCGCCGCCGACTCGGGTGTCGTGCGCGGCGTCAGCGAGACGCCGGGGGAGTTCGCCGTGCGGATCATCGCCCGGCGGTCCGCCATCGCCGAGGACGCGCGGCGGCTGCTCGCGCTGTACGAACGCGTGCGCTTCGGCGGCTACAGCGCGACCGAGGCGGATCGAGCCGAGGCGCGGCGTCTGCTGGAGCGGATCGAACGGGAGTGGCGATGAGCGTGAAGCGGGTGCTGCTGCTCGTGCTGGGCGTCGTGGCCGGCGCGGGGATCGTGGCGGGTCTCGGCGCACTCGGGGTTCCGATCGCCTTCGCCGTGGCGTGGGTGCTGCTGATCGTCGCGGTCGGACTGCTCAGCCGCGCGGTGCACCTCGACGATCACGCCTGGCCGCCGCCGCGCCCCGAGCGACGGCCCCGCGGGTCGGAGGTCTCGCGGCTGAGTTGGAACATCAACGCCCGCACGGGTGAAGCCGGGCTGCTGATCGTGCGCCGCGTGCAGCGCGTCCTGCGCCACCGCCTCGCCCGCCTGGGAGTCGACCTCGACGATCCCGGGCAGAGCGACGCGGTGGACGCCCTGCTCGGCGCGGGCATCCGAGAGACCTTCGCCCGCCCCGAGGTCACACGTACCGACCTCGAACGCGTCATGAGCGCGATCGACCGCCTTCCTTCCCCACTGAACCAGGAGCGTTGATGCTTTCCGAGCCTGTCCGATCCACCCCGGCCGCCGAAGACATCGCCGATCTCGGGCGCCGCGTCCTCGACAGCGTGCGCTCCGCGATCGTCGGGATGGACGAGCCGCTCACGATCGCGCTGGCGGCCGTGCTGGCCGGTGGCCACGTGCTGTTCGAAGATGTCCCGGGGCTCGGCAAGACGCTCGCAGCGCGGAGCCTCGCGACGGCGCTGGGGCTCGACTTCCGGCGGCTGCAGTGCACGCCCGACATGCTTCCCGGCGACGTCACCGGTTCGTACGTCTACGCCCCCGACACGGGCGAGTTCCGCTTCCGGCCGGGGCCGATCTTCGCCGGGCTGCTGCTGGCGGACGAGATCAACCGCACGACCCCCAAGACCCAGTCGGCGATGCTGGAGGCGATGGCCGAGAGGCAGGTGACCGTCGAGGGCACGCGGTTCGCACTGCCCGTACCCTTCCACGTCATCGCCACCTCCAACCCGATCGAGTACGAGGGCACGTATGCGCTGCCC
Organism: Microbacterium sp. ZW T2_14; assembly: GCF_044987405.1. Lineage (NCBI taxonomy): Bacteria > Bacillati > Actinomycetota > Actinomycetes > Micrococcales > Microbacteriaceae > Microbacterium > Microbacterium sp. ZW T2_14. Next base: position 56,421 of record NZ_JBJDRK010000021.1, read on the forward strand.
GAGGCGCAGCTCGACCGATTCATGGTCCGCCTCTCGGTCGGCTATCCGACCGCGGACGGCGAGACCCAGATCATCCTGGATCGCGTGCGCCGGCAGAGCCCCGATGCCGCCGTCGAGCAGGTGCTCGACGCCGACGGCCTGCGCCGGCTGCAGCAGGTGGTCGAGACCATCCACGTCGACCCCGACATCGCGCGCTACTGCACGGATCTGGCCCGCGCCACCCGGACGGCGCAGCATGTGGCGGTCGGCGCGTCGCCGCGCGGTTCGCAGTCGCTCGTCCTGCTGGGCCGGGCGTTCGCCGCGCTCGACGGCCGCGCCTACGTCCGCCCCGACGATATCAAGCACCTCGCGGTGCCGGTTCTCGCGCACCGGCTCACGCTGACCCCGCAGGCCTGGGCGCAGGGCGTCGACCCGGCGTCGGTGGTGTCGGCGGCGGTCTCGCAGGTACCCGTTCCACCGACCGTCGCGCAGCATCGATGAGCGACGCCGTCCGCACGAGCACCGAGACGCCGCTGCGCTGGCGGCGGACGCCCGTCACCGCCGTCGGGCTGATCGGTGCCGTGCTGCTCGGCGCGGCGGGTGTGGCGTTCTCGCGCCCCGACCTGGTGGCGGTCGGCATCCCCCTGGCGCTCACGACGGCCTGGGCGCTCGCACGCCGGCCGGCCGCCGGCCTCCTTCACCTCACGGTGTCGGCGCACCGCGACGTCGACGCCACGCAGAGCGGCGTCGTGGTCGGAGAACTGGATGCCGCCGTGCCGGCGGACTGGGTGCAGCTCGCGATCGACCAGGGCGGTCTTCGGACCGGCCTCGCCGACACCGCGCCGGGCGGAGCCGTGCTGCGCACGCGGAGCCGGCTGCGGCACAGCGGTCCGTCCGAGATCGTCGGGGTGACCGCGCGCGGCGTCGATCAGGACGGCGCGTGGGTCACCGATCCCGGACCCCGCGCCGCGATCACGTGGAACGGCGTGCCCGACACGGTGCCGCTGCAGCAGCTGCCTGTGGCGCTGCGGCTCACCGGCCTCCACGGCGGGCACGAGGGAGCGCGGCCGGGGCAGGGCGGCGACTTCCGCGACATCCATCCGTTCGCCCCCGGCGACGAGCTGCGACGCGTCGACTGGCGTGCCACCGCCCGCCTGGCCCGTCGCCCCGGAGATCTGCTGGTGCGGCGCACCCACGCGCTGAGCGACAGCACGGTCGTCATCGCGATCGACACCGCCGAGGACCTGGGCGAGGCGGTCGTCACGTGGGGCACGGACGATCCGGAGCACAGCGGCGTGACCTCCCTCGACCTCGCCCGCCAGGCCGCGCTGTCCATCGCGACCTCGGCGGTGCAGGCCGGGGACCGCATCGCGTACCACGTCCTCGCCCCCGGCGGCCGCACGGTGCGCGCCGGCGCCGGGGCGCGGCAGCTGGCGCGCGTGCGCGACGTGATCGCGGCCACCGGAGTGCACGGCGCCGAGGTGCGCTACCGGCGGGCCCCCGTGATCGCCCACGGGTCGATCGTCTTCGTGCTGTCGACGTTCTTCGACGGCGCGGCGGCCGAGCTCGCGACGCACTGGCGCGCATCGGGGCACGCGGTGGTCGCCGTGGACGTGCTGCCGACGCCGCACGCCGAGCGCCTCGCGCGCGAGCAGCTGCTCGCGATGCGCACGCTGCTCGCCGAGCGAGACGACGTGTTCGCGGAACTCCGCGCCGCCGGCGTCGACGTGGTGCCCTGGGGGATCGGCTCGCCCGACACGGCGCTGCGCATCGCGGCTCGCGGGCAGCGACGTCTCAGGGCGGTGCGGCCATGAGGCGGCGGCCGCACACCTTCCGGGTGCGGTGGGGCGTGCCCGCGGTGCTGTTGCGGATGCTCCTGGTCGCGGTGACCGCGGCGGGTGCCTTGGTCCTCGTGCCGGTTCCGCTGTGGCGCGGCGTCGCGATCACCGCGGCGGTCGTCGGGGCGATCGTGCCGCGCTCGCTGGCGGCGTGGATCGGGGGAGCCTGCGTGGGGCTCGGGATGCTGTTCGCCGATCCGCAGCCGGCGCAGACGGCGATCGCGGTGCTGGTGGTCCATGCGATCCACGTGCTCGCCTCACTGACGTGGACCGTTCCCGCCGGGAGCTGGATCTCGCTGCGCGCGCTGGTGCCGACACTCCGCCGGTTCGTGGTGATCCAGCTGGTCGCGCAGTCGCTCGCGTTCGGGATCGCGATGCTGATCTCGCCGGTGCAGGGGAGAGGGGTGGCCTGGGCGGCCGTCGCGGCTGCGACGGTGCTGGTCGTGGCCGCGGGGGTCGGGTTGCGCGCACTCCGCCGGGCCGATGTCGACGTCCCGGCGGTTCACAGCGCACCCGGAGGACGATCCGGAGCCGATGTCGGAGGCCCCGCCTAGACTTGAGCGGTGCCCATCGTCCCTGTCGCCCTGCCCGCGAACCTGCCCGAAAAGACCGTCGGTGGCACCAGCGGAAAGCTGAGCGTCCGCGGTGCCCGCGTGCACAATCTGAAGGACGTCGACCTCGACATCCCGCGCGACTCGCTCGTCGTCTTCACGGGGCTGTCGGGCTCCGGCAAGTCCAGCCTCGCCTTCGACACGATCTTCGCCGAGGGACAGCGCCGGTACGTCGAGTCGCTGAGTGCGTACGCGCGCCAGTTCCTGGGACAGGTCGACCGGCCCGACGTCGACTTCATCGAAGGCCTGAGTCCCGCCGTCTCGATCGACCAGAAGTCGACCAACCGCAACCCGCGTTCGACGGTCGGCACCATCACCGAGATCCACGACTACATGCGCCTGCTGTGGGCGCGCATCGGCGTGCCGCACTGCCCGGAGTGCGGCGAGGTCATCCAGCGCCAGACGGTGCAGCAGATCGCCGACCAGCTCATGGAGCTTCCCGAGCGCACGCGCTATCAGATCGTCGCGCCCGTGGTCACGCAGAAGAAGGGCGAGTTCGTCGACCTCTTCAAAGAGCTCGGCGCGAAGGGGTACGCGCGTGCCATCGTCGACGGCGAGCTGATCCAGCTGGCAGAGCCGCCGGTGCTCAAGAAGAGCTACAAGCACGACATCGCGGTCGTCGTCGACCGCCTCGTCGCCGCTCCCGCCATCCTCGATCGTGTGACCGACTCGGTCGAGACCGCGCTCTCGCTGGCCGGCGGCGTGATGCAGGTCAACTTCGTCGATGAGGAGGGGGATGCCGCGTGGCAGTCCTTCTCCGAGAAGCTCGCCTGCCCCAACGGCCACCCGCTGCAGCTCACCGAGATCGAGCCGCGCACGTTCTCGTTCAACGCCCCCTTCGGCGCCTGTCCCGCCTGTTCCGGTCTCGGCACGCGCATGTCGGTCGACGTCGAGCTCATGCTCGCCGATGAGGACCTGTCGATCCGCGAGGGCGTCCTCATCCCGTGGACGACACAGGGCAAGGGACTCTTCCAGTACTACGAGCGCCTGCTCGAGGGGCTGGCCAACGACCTCGGCTTCTCCCTCGACACTCCGTGGAAGAAGCTGCCGTCGGACGTCCGCGAAGCAGTGCTCCGCGGTGAGAACTACAAGGTCACCGTCAAGTGGAAGAACCGCTACGGCCGTGAGATGCGCTACTCGTCGGGATTCGAGGGCGTCGTGCCGTACATCGAGCGGCAGTACACCCAGGCCGAGTCCGACACGCAGCGCCAGCGCTGGTCGGAGTACCTGCGCGAGGTCCCGTGCCCGGTGTGCGACGGCGCACGGCTCAAGCCCGAGGTGCTGGCCGTGCAGGTGCACGGGCATTCCATCGCCGATGCCTCGCGGCTGAGCCTGGGGGAGGCCCGCGCGTACTTCGCGCACCTGACGCTCACCGACCGCGAGGCCACGATCGCCGCGCAGGTCCTCCGCGAGATCCGGCTGCGACTGGACTTCCTCATCCGCGTGGGGCTGGACTACCTCAGCCTGAGCCGTGCCGCCGCGACCCTCTCCGGCGGGGAGGCGCAGCGCATCCGCCTGGCGACCCAGATCGGCTCCGGACTGACGGGGGTGCTCTACGTGCTCGACGAGCCCTCGATCGGGCTGCACCAGCGCGACAACCGCCGCCTCATCGAGACGCTCGTGGCCCTCCGTGACCTCGGCAACACGCTCATCGTCGTCGAGCACGACGAGGAGACGATCCACGCCGCCGACTGGGTCGTCGACATCGGCCCCGGCGCGGGCGTCAACGGGGGAGAGGTCGTCCACTCGGGTCCCATCGAGGAGCTTCTCGCGGACCGCGACTCGATCACGGGCGACTACCTGTCGGGCCGTCGCGCGATCCCGACGCCGAAGAAGCGTCGCAAGATCGACAAGAAGCGCCAGGTCAGTGTCGTGGGCGCCCGCGAGAACAACCTCAAGAACGTCACGGTGGACTTCCCGCTCGGGGTGCTCACCGCGGTCACGGGCGTCAGCGGGTCCGGCAAGTCGTCGCTGGTCAACGGCATCCTGTACCAGGTGCTCGCGACGCGTCTCAACGGCGCGCGCCGTGTCGCCGGCAAGCACACGCGGGTGACCGGTCTCGAGAACCTCGACAAGGTCGTTCACGTCGACCAGGCGCCGATCGGCCGCACGCCGCGGTCGAACCCGGCGACGTACACGGGCGTGTTCGATCGCATCCGGACGCTCTTCAGCGAGACCCCCGAGGCGAAGGTTCGGGGCTACCAGCCCGGTCGCTTCAGCTTCAACGTCAAGGGCGGCCGGTGCGAGGCCTGCTCGGGCGACGGCACGATCAAGATCGAGATGAACTTCCTCCCCGACGTCTACGTCGACTGCGAGGTGTGTCACGGCAAGCGGTACAACCGCGACACGCTCGCCGTGCACTACAAGGGCAAGAACATCGCCGAAGTGCTGGAGATGCCGATCGCCGAGGCGGCGGAGTTCTTCGAGCCCATCCAGGCGATCCACCGCTACCTCAAGACGCTCGTCGACGTCGGACTCGGCTATGTGCGGCTCGGCCAGTCCGCCACGACCCTGTCGGGCGGTGAGGCGCAGCGGGTGAAGCTGGCGACCGAGCTGCAGCGACGCACGAACGGCCGGTCCATCTACGTGCTCGACGAGCCGACGACGGGGCTGCACTTCGAAGACGTGCGCAAGCTCCTCGAGGTGCTGAACGGCCTCGTCGACAAGGGCAACACCGTCATCGTGATCGAGCACAACCTCGACGTCATCAAGTCGTCCGACTGGGTGATCGACCTCGGCCCGGAGGGCGGCGCCGGCGGCGGCGAGGTCATCGCGACGGGCACGCCCGAGCAGGTGGCGCGGGTCGAAGCCAGCCACACCGGCGCCTTCCTCGCCGAGGTGCTGGGAGTGCGCGCGCCCGCAGAGCTCGTCGAGGCCCGCAAGGCCGGCTGAGCGGCATGGCGCGTTCCACCCCCACCGTCCCGTACAAGCCGAACCCGGGAGAGATCCCGACCAATCCGGGCGTCTACCGGTTCCGCGATCGCGACGGGCGCGTGCTCTACGTCGGCAAGGCGAAGAACCTCCGCGCGCGCCTCTCCAACTACTTCGCCCCGCTGCACACGCTGCACGAGCGCACGCGGCGCATGGTGACGACGGCGGCATCGGTGGAGTGGACTGTCGTCGCGACCGACGTCGACTCGCTGCAGCTCGAGTACCAGTGGATCAAGGAGTTCGATCCGCCCTTCAACGTCCGGTACAAGGACGACAAGTCCTACCCCTTCATGGCGATCACACTCGCCGACGAGGCGCCGCGTGTGATCGTGACGCGCAACCGGCGCATTCCGGGCGCGAAGTACTTCGGTCCGTATCCGAAGGTGTGGGCGGTGCACGACACGATCGACCTGATGATCAAGGTCTTCCCGATCCGCACGTGCAGCGATGCGTCGTACAAGAAGGCGATGGCGACGGGCCGCCCGTGCTTCCCCGGGCAGATCGGGCGCTGCGGCGGCCCGTGCTCGATGAAGGTGACGATCGAGGAGCACCGCGCGATCGTCGACGACTTCATCGCCTTCATGTCGGGCGGCGACCAGCGCTTCACCAAAGAGCTGACGGCGCGGATGCGCGAGGCCTCCGCCGCCATGGACTACGAGGCCGCGGCGCTCTACCGCGACCGCCTCCACTCGATCGACGCGGTGCTGAACAAGAGCGCGCTGGTGCTGGCGCCCGACACCGACGCCGACCTGTTCGGCATCGCGGAGGACGAGCTGGCCGCCACGGTCCAGCACTTCGTGATCCGCGGCGGTCGCGTACGCGGTGTGCGCGCCACGACGATCGAGAAGGAGATCGACATCTCCGACGGGGATCTCGTCGACCAGGTGATCCAGCGCACGTACGGCAACGCCGCGGGCGCCGACATCCCGAAGCAGGTGCTGGTGCCCTCGATGCCGGACGACGCGGCCGATCTCGAGGAGTGGCTGCGCACCCGGCGGGGCAGGAACGTGACGATCCAGGTGGCCCAGCGGGGCCGCAAGGCCGACCTCATGCGCACGGCCACGCTCAACGCCCAGCAGGCGCTGATGCTGCACAAGACCCGTCGCACCAGCGACTACGTCGCCCGCAGCCAGGCGCTCACCGACCTGCAGGAGGCGCTCGACCTCGCCGAGGCGCCGCTGCGTATCGAGTGCTTCGATGTGTCGCACCTCAGCGGCACCAACGTCGTGGCGTCGATGGTGGTCTTCGAGGACGGCCTGCCGCGCAAGGACCAGTACCGCTCGTTCGGCGTCGCCGAGACGACGGACGACACCGATTCGCTGTACCAGGTGCTCACCCGCCGGCTGGCGTACGTCGACCGTCCCGACGAGAACGAGACGGCGCCGGTGCCCGACGTCACCTCCGACGAGACCGTGGTGACCGAGCGGCGGCGCCCGCGCTTCGCCTATCGGCCGCAGCTGCTGGTGGTCGACGGCGGCAAGCCGCAGGTCGAGGCGGCCGCGCGCGCACTCCGCGACGCGGGTCACGAGGAGATCGCGCTGTGCGGCATCGCCAAGCGACTGGAGGAGGTGTGGCTGCCGGGGGAGGAGTACCCGGTCATCCTGCCGCGCACGTCCGAGGCGCTCTATCTGCTGCAGCGGCTCCGCGACGAGGCGCATCGCTTCGCCATCACCCACCAGCGCCGACGACGGCGGCGCGACATCCAGAGCGTGCTCGCCGAGGTCCCGGGCCTCGGGGACACCCGCATCAAGGCGCTGCTGCGGCATTTCGGATCCGTGACGGCGCTGCGCAAGGCCACTCCGGATGAGATCTCGGAGCTGCCGGGCATCGGGCCGAAGCTCGCCGCGTCCATACACGCCCACCTGACGGAGCCCGCCCCCGCGGCCAGTGGGTAGGCTGGGCTCGACGGGGGTGGTCATGGGCGAGGCGACGCATCAGGACATCGGAGAAGTGCTGATCGTCACGGGGATGTCGGGTGCCGGGCGTTCCACGGCGGCGAACGCCCTCGAAGACCTCGACTGGTACGTGGTCGACAATCTGCCGCCCCAGATGCTCAAGCCCCTGCTCGACCTCACGGAGCTCGCCGGGGGCGTGCTGCCCCGGGTCGCCGTCGTCGTCGACGTGCGCGGCCGGGACCTCTTCTCCAACCTCCCCGATGCGATGCGCGCGCTCCGCGAGCGCCGGCAGATCCGGGTGATGTTCCTGGATGCCTCGGACGAGGTGCTCGTCCGCCGGTTCGAGGCGGTGCGCCGCCCCCACCCGCTGCAGGGCGGGGGGACCATCCTCGACGGCATCCGCCGGGAGCGCGCGCGCCTGGCCGCCGTCCGCGAGGGCGCCGACATCATCGTCGACACGTCGTCGTACAACATCCACCAGCTGGCGACGAAGGTCGCCGACCTCTTCACCGAGGAAGGAGCGGCGCGCCACACCCTCACGCTCCAGAGCTTCGGCTTCAAGTACGGCCTGCCACCCGATGCCGACCTCGTGGCCGATATGCGCTTCCTCCCGAACCCGTTCTGGGACGAGCGGCTGCGGCCGTTCACCGGCGAGGACGCCGAGGTGCGCGACTACGTGCTGTCCCAGACGGGGGCGGCCGAGTTCCTCGACGCGTACAGCGCCGCCCTGCGGCCGGTGCTCGAGGGGTACCAGCGGGAGAACAAGAGCCACTCTGTCGTCGCCGTCGGATGCACCGGTGGAAAGCATCGCTCGGTGGTGATGGTCCGCGAGCTCGCAGAGCGTCTCGCGGAGGTCCCGGGCGTGGCAGTCCGCGTGACGCATCGCGACCTCGGACGGGAGTGATGAGGTCCCCGGCCGAACCGGCCGGTAGGGTGGAGGGTCGTTCCGAAAAGACCCGCGAAGGAGACCCGTGTCGCTGACCGCTGACGTGAAGGCCGAGCTGATCACCGTGCGAGACCCGCGCCCTACCGCACGGGTCGCCGAGCTCACGTCGCTGTTGCGATTCTCGGGCGGACTGCACTCGATTGCGAACCGCGTCGCGGTCGAGGCCGAGCTCGACTCCGACATCCTGGCCCGGCGCACCGCGCGCGACCTCGTCGAGCTGTACGGCGTGCGGCCGGAGCTCGTCCACGTGCAGGGCTCGGGCGCACGCACCGGAAGTCACTACGCCGTCCGCGTCATCGAAGGCGGCGAGACGCTCGCCCGTCAGACCGGTCTGCTGGACCAGCGCCGCCGACCCGTCCGCGGGCTTCCGAACAAGCTCACGACGGGTTCGCGCGGAGATCTCGCCGCCATCTGGCGTGGCGCGTTCCTGGCAGCCGGCACGCTCACCGACCCCGGC
>NZ_JBJDRK010000022.1:0-63532 GCF_044987405.1 Microbacterium sp. ZW T2_14
GCGTCCGACCCGGTGCCCGTCGTCACGGAGCCGACATCCGAACCGGCGCCCGTCGCGACCGAACCGGCACCCGCCGAGACGACCGACCCCGCGCCGGTCACGACCGACGCCCCCGTGGCCGACCAGACCACCGGCCCCGCCACCGACGGGCTCACCGTCGACCCGGCGGCGACGCAGCCTGTCGAGCAGGCGGCATCCCTCATCGTCACTCCGCTGGCCGTCGTGAGCCCGTGGTCGGTCTCGATCTCGGGCATCGTCACGGTGACCCTCGACGGCACCGACATCGTGATCGGGGCAGAGCGTCGCGCCCTCGACACGATCGGCTCGCTCACGATCGCCGGATCGAACGGCGACGACACGCTCGTGTTCGACGCCGCGGCACTCGCGGCACTCGCCGGCCTGGGCATCGCCATCTCGTTCGACGGCGGCGCGGGCAGCGACAAGGTCACCGGCCCGTCGGGCACCGTGCACTGGACCATCACCGGAGCAGGCGCGGGCGTGCTCGCCGCCGGTGGCGCAGCCGTCGGCTTCACCGGCGTCGAGCGGCTGCAGGGCGCGGGCAACGACACCCTCTCGGGCGGCTCGGCCGACGCGCAATGGATCATCGACGGACCCGGCTCGGGCCTGACGGCGGACATCGCCTTCGGCGGCATCGATGCCGTGGTCGGCGGCAGCGGGGCCGACGCGTTCGCGGTGCGGGCGACCGGCTCGATCGCCTCGATCGCGGGCGGCGGCGGTGCGAACACGCTCGTCGGTCCGGACGTCGCGAACACCTGGACCGTGACGGGAATGGATGCCGGCACCCTGGGCGCGACCGCCTTCACGGGCATCGGCACCCTGGTCGGCGGCACCGCGAACGACACCTTCAAGGTCGGCAGCGCCGGTGCGCTGTCGGGCGGCGTCGAAGGCGGCGCGATCGCCGACACGTCGACGCCTCCCGTGGACGTGCTCGACTTCTCGGCCCGCGGCGGGCAGATCGTGGCGATCCTCGCCGGCGGCGCCGTCGACATCGCGACCGCCTTCTCGACCGCGACCTCGGGTGCCCCGCCCTCGGGTACGGTGCGGCTCGACACCCCCGTGCAGAATCAGGCGACCCACGTCGTGATCAGCACGACCGACGCCGCGGGCGCGTCGGTGGCCGCATCCATCGATCGCATCGATGCGGCGAACGGGGGCGGAGAGCTGCTCATCAGCGGCACCGCCGATCCGTCGGCGTGGCTCCTGTTCCGGGTGCTCGGCATCACCGCGCCGGGCCTGCCGGGCGAATCGCGCACCGTGACGGTGCAGGTCATCGCTGCCAGTGCCGCGTCGCCCTTCGCCGGCGGTGCGGACGTGACCCTGTCATACGTGCCGCCCGCCAACCTGGTGTCCGGGTTCGGCACGTTCTCGGGCATCGACAGGCTCGTGGGCTCTGCGAGCTCGGGCGACAGCATCCGCGGCCCTCCCGACGCGAGCGTGCGCTGGAGCATCACCGGCGCGAACTCCGGCACCGTCGCCGGCATCGACTTCTCGTCGATCGAGAACCTCGTCGGAGCGGCGAACAACGCCGATGTGTTCGAGGTCACCACCGGTTCGATCGGCTCAGTGGCCGGCGGCAGCGGCGGCACCGATGTCCTTGTCATCTCGTGCCTCTCTTCGTGCGGCAGCATCACCGCCGCCCTCTACAACGTCAGCGGGATGGATGCCGCCGGCACCGCCTCGCTCTTCGGCCGCACCATCGCGTACAGCGGCCTGGACGCGCAGACCCCCATTGCCTACGTGGGCGGCACGGCGGCCGACCCCGACACGGTGCGCATCACCGGCACCCCGTCGAACGACACCATCACCATCTCGGCGCACCCCACCGACCCCGACCGCATGCGCGTCGACTACGGCTCGCGGGGCTGGGCCGACGCGATCACCCACGTGGTCGCCACGGTGCTCGAGTTCGTCGTGCCGAACACGTCGCTCGTCGTCGAGGGCCTCGACGGCGCCGACATCATCGTCATCACCGGCCTCGCCGCCGGGTGGGTGAGTGGAGCGACGTTCGTCGTCTACGGCAACCGCCGCCTGAGCGATGCGATCCCGATCTTCGTCGACGACCCCGAGGCCGACAGCGTCACCTTCACCGGCGACGTGTCGACCAACGACGGGGTGATGGAGATCTACGCGGCCCACATCACGGTGGACGCGGGTGTCGCGATCGACACCGGCGCGGGCTGGGTCACCTTCCGCGTGCGGCAGATCGGCAGCGCGTTCGCCGAGAACCTCTCGCCCGGCCGTGTGAGCGACCGCAACGTGTCGATCACGATCGGCGACGGCGCCACGGTGCACGCCACCGGGATCTTCTTCATCGCACAGGCGGAGGACCGCAGCCTCGTCGAGTATCTCGGCGTGAGTCGCGAAGTCGCGAACTTCGTGCTCAACCCGCTCACCGACCTGCTGGGCAGCATCATCGCGCTCCCGGTCAAGGTGCTCGTCAAGCAGTCCACCGCCACCATCACGATCGGGGTGGGCGCCCAGCTCATCGGTGACGACACCGTCGGCATGTACGCGACCGCCGTCGCCGTCGCCGGCGGCACCGTGCGCGGCAGCCTCGTGAGCGTCGGGTTCGTCCAGGCGGCCGCGACGGCCACCGTCACGGTGAAGCAGAACGCGCTCATCACCAGCACCGCGGCGATCGTCATCACCGCCACCGCGAACGCCGGCGCCTCGATCAGCGCGTCGACCGAAAGCGAGCTCGAGAGCCTGGCCGACTTCGGCGGCGACCAGGTCGCCATCGCGGTCGCGGTGAGCAACGCGGTGTCGAACTCGCACATCCTCATCGCCCAGGGCGCCGTGATCGAGGCCGGCAAGACCGCCAACATCATCGCCGGCGGCGCGGTCGAGTCCGAGGCCGAGGCCGAGTCGGGCATGTACGCCGACGGCTCGGCGGGGCTGGCCTTCAGTATCGAGCTGTCGAACGCCGACATCACGACCGTCGTGAACGGCACCGTGATCGCCCACATGACGCCGTGCGAAGACGTCACCGGGACGCTCACCGGCTGCTCGACCGTGAAGATCGAGATCGATCCGCTCGTCGCGAACCTCAAGGACGTCGGCTACGTCGACTACGCCAACGACCGCATCCACGTCGGCATGCACGGTCTGGTCACCGAAGACGTCATCACCTACACCTCGCGTCGCGGGAGCAACATCGGCGGTCTCGTCGACGGTCGCACGTACTTCGTCATCTGGATGGCCGACGATGTGACGACCCTCGACCTGAACGAGTCCGAGTTCATCGCGCTGGCGGCATCCGAGCAGGCAGCCGTGCGCGCCGCCACATGCAGCGCGGGCGAGGACCACGCGGACTACCTTCTCTACCTCGTGTGCCTGCAGCAGTACACCGTGGATCTCACCCAGGCGGGGTTCCCGGCGACCACCGACAACACACGCGAATTCACCGCCGCCGACGTCGACGCGGCCACCGACACGGTGACGCTGCACTGGACCGGCGGAGTCTTCAACACCTTCGAGCTCGGCCAGGCGGTCGTCTACCACCAGAAGGGCACCACGAAGATCCAAGGGCTCGACGACGGCGCGACCTACTACGTGATCGCCAGCACCAGCCAGACCAACCTGCAGGGCAACACGCGCTTCACCGACGCCCAGGTGATCGGGCTCGCCGAGAGCGAGAACGAGGCCCGCGCCGGCGTGTTCATCGACATCGGCCCCGCCCAGGCGGGCAGCTACTCGTTCTCGGCCAAGCACGTGCTCGACACCGGCTTCGCGACGGGCGTCGGCATCCTCGCCAAGCTCGACGCGAAGGACTCGTCGAGTGCGGGAGCGGGACTCGCCGACACCGGGCATCCCGTGACCTGGTGGGCGAAGCTCAAGGAGCTCTTCGGCTACAGCTACGCCGACCAGCTGTTCACCTCGCTCACGTCGAAGTTCGCATCGACCGCACCTGCCGCCGGCGTGAGCTCGCCGCCGGCGCTGAGCGTCGCCGGCGCGCTGGCTTTCATCTCGGGCGTCCACCACGTCGAGACGACGATCGGCGCCACGGCGGTCGTGAAGTCGGGCGAAGACCTCGAGATCAAGGCCACCATCGCGCAGGGCTACACCATCAGCGCGAACAGCAGCATCGAGCCGCAGACCGACGACGCCGGCAACCTCGCCGGCTCGAGCGCCGACACCGCCATCAGCGTCGCAGCCTCCATCGCCGTCTTCGAGAACACGGCCATCGCGACGGTCAGGACTGGGGCGAAGGTCGACGGGCTTCGCGCGACCCGCGTGATCTCGGACGTGAGCTACCCCTTCCTGGTGCGCTTCGACGAGTACATCCCGCTGTCGTGGAGCGAGTTCATCGACCGGTTGCGCACCGAGGGCCCCGCGGCCGTGCTCAAGTACCTCAACGGCACGCTGGGTCTGCAGGGCATGTTCAACGCCTGGACGACCGCCACGGCCACCGCCGACATGATCGCCCTCGCCGGCTCGCTCACGGTGCTCGTGCTCACCAACGTCTCGACGGCGACGGTGCAGGGCGGCGTCGACATCAACCAGAACGAGAAGTGGCGCTCCACGGACGCCACGGACCCCGAGGCGATCAACGCCACGCACTACAACAACAGCGGCGAGCAGACGGTGTCGGTCGAGGCGACCAACTACCAGCAGCTGCTGTCGATGACCGGCAACTTCTCGCTTCCCGACCTCGATCTCGACACGCGCGACGCGAAGTTCCAAGAGCGGCTGAAGACCCCGGCTATGAGCGGCGGCGGCGAGAAGGGCGGCGCGGGCGGCGCGTTCCTCATCTTCGTGCAGGACAACACCACCCACGCGATCGTCCAGGACGGCGCCCGGATCTTCAGCGGCTTCGACGGCGGCTTCAACATGAAGGCCGAAGAGGCGCTGTTCCACATCGACCTCGTGCAGTCGGGCAGCAACGGGGGCGCGTTCACGATCTCGGGATCGGTCGCCTACGTCGGCCAGCGCAGCGACACCCTGGTGCGGCTCGGTGCGAACGCGATCGTGCGCGGCCGGGACGTCCGCCTGTACGCCGGCGACCTCACGACGCAGGTGACCTGGGTCGGCGCCGTGGCCTTCGGCACCGGACTCGGTGTCGGGTTCTCGCTCGCCGTCAACGACCTGCACCGCACGACCAAGGCCGTCATCGGGGATCCGGATGCCTCGACCTCGACCGCCGCGACCGCGCGGTCGGATGCGAACATCGTGGTGTCCGGCGTGGTCGACGTGCTCGCGAAGATCGACGGCGACCTGTGGGCCTTCACCGTGGCGGGCGCCTTCTCGGGACCTGCGGCACCGAAGCCCACCCCGCCGGCGGGGACGTCGCCCCAGCCGCTGCAGCTGCTCGGCGGAGCTGGACAGCCGGCCACCCAGTCGCAGGCCGCGGTGGCCGCCGCGGTGGCCGTCAACGTCGTGGTCGACACGGTGCAGGCCTCGATCGCCGACGCGGGTCGCCTCACTGCGGGCAGCGTCAAGGTGACCGCGGTCGACGACTTCTGGCAGCGGGCCATCACCGGCGGCGCCGCGCTCGTCGCAGGTGCGAAGACGAATGCCGCGGCGCTGGCGGGCGCCCTCAGCGTGAACCTCATCGACGCCACGACTCGATCCTTCATCGTCGCCACCGACATCACGACGACCGACGGGTCGCTCGTGGTGCAGGCTACGCGCACGGGTGACCTCTTCAGCCTCTCGGCCGGGATGGCCGCGGCAGCGGGCACCGAATCGGTGTCGATCGCCGGATCGTTCTCGTTCAACACCGTCTACGGCACCACCGAAGCCGTCGTGCAGAACGTCCGGGGCACGATCGCCGCCGACGTGGTGGCAGCCGGTCACGACGGCACGCGCATCGTGGCGGTCGGCGGGGGCATCGGCTTCGGCGGCGCCGTCGGCATCGGCCTGGGCCTCGCACTGAACCTCCTCGGCACGGAGGCGCGCCCGCTCATCTCGAGCGCCCGCATCTCGGGCTCGACCCTCACCATCGGCGGCAAAGTGCTGTCGGTCACGGCGAAGAGCCTCAACGATGACACCGGCCAGCGCATCTACGCGATCGGTGCGGGCGTCGGGCTGGCGGCCGACGCGAAGGCGCACATCGGCGGCGCCTTCCAGTTCGCCGTCAACATGCTCGTGTATCGCACGGTCGCGGAGATCACCCGCAGCACGATCCTGCGGACGCCGGACTCCACGAACACCCTCGACGTCACCGTCACCGCGACCGACGACTCCGGCATCGTCGCCATCGGCGGCGCGATCGCCGTGACGACCGGCAACGCGCTCGGCGCGGCCGTCGGCTACAACGAGGTCCAGGGAGACGTCCGCGCCCGTCTCGACGACGTCGACCTCACCACCAACGGCAAAGTCACGGTCGAAGCCACCTCTCGGGCAGAGATCGGCGGCGTCGCGGTCGGCGTGGCAGCCTCGGCGGCGACCGGCAACAGCCTCGCCGCCTCGGGGTCGCTCCTGATCAACATCATCGACAACCGCATCATCGCCGAGATCGTCGACACGGTGTCGGCCTCGCCGATCGGGGCGTCGGTCATCGATGCGCAGGGTCCGGTGTCGGTGAATGCGACCGACGCGTCGCTCATCGTGTCGCTCGCGGGCGGCGTCGCCCTCGCGACCGGGGGCCCGGCCGTCGGCGCCGCGATCAGCTACAACCTCATCTCGAACGTCATCTCGGCCCGTATCGACGGCGTCTCGGTCTTCGCGCGGGGCGCGGCATCCGACATCACGGTCGCCGCCCGTTCGACCGCCACGCTCGTCGCGATCGCGGTGGGCGGCGCGCTCGCCGGCGACAACGGCTTCGCGATCGGCGGGGCGATCACGGTCAACTCGATCGCGAACACGCTCACGGCGGTCATCGCCCACAGCCCGGCGGTGCAGGCCGGTCGCGACGTGCTCGTCACGGCGGCCGAGTCGGTGACGCTCATCGTCGTCGCCGGCGGCGTCGGCATCGCGTTCGGCGGCGTGGCCGTCGGCGCGTCGTTCGCCTACAACTTCATCGGGGGCAGCTTCGACGCCGCCAACCCGGACCACACCAACAGCGACACCGCCACCGTCGACGGCGAGCTCGACCAGATCATCGCCGCGATCGACGACGCGCAGGTCACCGCGGGCCGCAACATCGTCGTGACGGCCGGCTACCTGCCCGCGAACACGGGAGTGCCGAGCGGCGTCACCCTCGACATGGGCACCGGCACGCCCCTCGCCATCGCGATCCCGGGTGATCCCAGCACCGAGGGCAGCCCGGCCTTCACCTCCACCATCGTGAGCGTCACGGTGGGCGCCGCGGGCGGCAACGACCTCGCGGTCGGCGGCTCGATCTCGATCAACGTGATCATGCACGACATCGTCGCCCGGATCACCGGCAGCCGGCCCGTCGCCGCGGGCGGCAGCATCCTCGTCGCCGCATCGGACGACCTGACCGCCGTCGCCGTCGCGGGCGGGATCGGCTTGGGCGACAACGCCGCCGGCGTCGCCGTCCCGCTGCAGATCGACGTGAGCACCGTGCACGCCTTCATCGGCGACGGCGCGGTCGTCGACGCCCGCGGCAGCGCCGCGCTCGCAGTGCCGGACGGCCGTGGCCAGACGGTCGTACGCCGCGGTGTCGCGGTGGTCGCGACCGCGACCGAGGACGTCGTCACGGTCGGCATCGGACTTGCGGGCGCGGGCGAGGTCGCCGGTGCCGGCGGCGGCGCGGTCACCGTGATCGACCGCGAGACGCACGCGTGGATCGGCGCCGGCGCCCGCATCAACACGACGGCAGGCATCGAGAACGTCGCGCAGGACGTGCTCGTGCTCGCCTCCGACCGCACCCTGCATGTCGCGGTCGCGGGTGCGGCGGCCGGATCGGGCAGTGTCGGCATCGGGGCGGGACTCACCGTCGCCGTGCTCACGAAGAACACGCAGGCGTGGATCGGAGCCGGGGCCGACGTGCAGGCGCAGGGCGACGTGCGGGTGATCGCCGTCTCGACCGAACTGGTCGTCGGCGTCGCGGTGGCCGGCGCCGTGAGCGGCGACGTCGCCGTGGCCGGTGCGGGCGGTGTGTACGTCATCGATGTCACCACCCGGGCTGCGATTGCCGGCACCGACGCGGGCGCGACCCCGACGACGGTGCGCGCCGACGGGAGCGTGCAGGTGGCGGCATCCTCGGCTCTGCAGGTCGACGTGGTGTCGGGCAACCTCGCCGTCGGCATCGAGATCGGCGGCGTCGGCGGCGCCCTCGTCGTGCCGGTGGTGACGAAGACGACGGATGCCACGATCGGCGCCCGCGCGGTGATCGTGGCCCGCGGCCTCCGGCCCGGGATCACGGTCGAAGACGGACTGTCGGAGCTGCTCGCGGCGAACGCCTGCAGCGGCGGTACCCGCGACCCGCATCAGGTGACCGCGCCGTGCCTCACCGCCCAGGACGTGGGCTACGACCAGTCGCAGCACGGCAGCGACACCTCTCAGAGCCCGCTCACCTCGCCGCAGCTCACGAAGGACCGCACCGTCCAGGAGCACGCCCGCACCGGCTTCACCGGTGTCGCGGTCACCGCGCTGAGCCACGACGACATCGGCGCGTTCGGCATCGGCGCCTCGGGCGGCCTCTTCGTCGGGGTTCAGATCTCCGCGCTCGTCCACGTGCTGAACGCCACCACGAACGCCGAGATCGACGACCTCGCGCAGGTCTCTTCGGGCGGCGACGTGCTCGTGATCGCGGCGAACGACTACCAGCTGCTGGGCATCGCCGGCGGCGCGTCGGTCGGCGGGGTCGCCGCGACCCCCGGCATCCAGGTCGCCGTCGTCACCGTCGACACCACCGCCCGCATCGGCAAGAACGCTGTGGTGACGGCCCAGGGCGACGTGATCGTACGAGCCGCAGCGAGTGAGGAGACGCTCGTCATCGTCGTGGCCATGGGTGTCGGCGCCACCGGCTTCGGAGGCGCGGTCGGCGTGCTCGTCATCGACGCCACGACCTGGGCGTCGATCGACGACGGCGCCGTCATCACCGCGGGAGGCAGCGCGCTCGTCAGCGCCTTCGACGCCACCGGCATCGACCTCATCACGATCGGCGCCGGCATCGGCCTCGGCGGAGCGGGCGCCGGTGCAGGCGTCGGTGTCACGGTGCTCACGAAGTCGACACGGGCCTGGATCGGCGCCGCCACCGTCGACGCCTCGGGCAACGGCGCGGCGATCGACGTGTACGACGGCACTCTCGGCGCCGACGGGGCATTCGGCCACACCACTGCGACAGGCGTGGTCGTGACCGCCGTCAGCAGCGAGGACGTCGTGTCGGTCGCGGTCGCCGCGGGCGGGGGTTTCGCCGCCGGCATCGCGGGGGCCGTGACCGTCGAGGTGATCAACGCCGACACGCGGGCGTACATCGCCGGCGGCGCCCGCATCAACACCGCGACGCCGAACGCCTCGGCGACCCAGGACGTGCGGGTCGCGGCCGTCGACGACCTGACGGTGCTGGTCATCGCGGGCGCGCTCGCGATCGGCATGGTCGGGCTCGGCGGCGGCGTCGACGTGGGCGTCGTGAACAACGACACCACGGCGTGGATCGCCGGCGCCGACGTGCGGGCCGAGCGCGACATCGCCGTGGCCGCCCTCGCCGACCGCCACATCCGCACCTACGCGCTCAGCGCGTCGGGCGGGGCCGCGGCGCTCAGCGCGGCGATCTCGGTGTGGGTCATCGCCGGCGACCTGGTCAGCACCTACGCGTACGCCGACAAGGACGAGAACGGCAACGCGACCAACCCGACCTACGACGCCCTGGGGGACAAGGGCGCGGGCGCGACGCTGGCGAACGCCGACGCGCTCATCGGGGGCGGCTCCGCGTCGACCGAGATCGGCAAGGTCGGCGGTGCCGGTCACGGCCGCGCGAACGCGGGAGTGCTGCAGAGCGCCGCCACCTCGGCGAACGGCTCGCTCAGCGGCGCGTCGCCCGCGGGCAAGATCGGCGCGGCTCGCACCGCACCGGCTCCTGAGGCCGGCATCCCGGCGGGTACGGCGGCGTTCATCGGCCGCAACGCGACACTCACCGCCGGGCGCGACATCCGCGTCGACTCCCGCAGCCGCCTCGACCTCACGCAGGTGACCGGCGGCTTCGGCTTCGGCGCATTCGGCGGCGGCGTCTCGGTCTCGGTGCTCACGGTCAACGAGAACGTCACGGCCTTCGTCGGTTCGGGCGCCACGCTGCAGGCCGGCCGCGACGTCGCCGTCGCAGCGCATCTGCGCGACGCGATGAACGTGCTGGCGATCACGACGGGCCTCGCGCTCCTCGTCGGCATCGGCGTGACGGTCGCGGTCGTCTACGACGGCGGCACCGCCGCCGCGTTCCTCGAAGACGCCGTGGACGGGGACGGCGTCACCATCCGCAGCGCGGGTGCCGTGAGCCTCACGGCGGTGAAGGAGTTCCTCCTCACCATCTCGGCCTACGCCATCGGCGGCTCGTTCGTCGTCGGCGCCGGTGCGGGCGTCGTCGTCGTCACCGACGAGGGCAGCGCCACCGCGTACCTCGGCACGAACTCGCGCATCGGCCAGCCCAGCAGCCCGGTGGCATCGGTGTCGCTGTCCGCCACCCACACGGCGAGCGTGCATGAGTTCGCGAACGCGTCGGTGAACGTGCTCGCGGTGGGCAACGGCGGCATCGGCGTCGGCATCGCCGCGGGCGTCCTCGTCATCACGATCGGCGCCTCGGGCGCCGCCGTCGGGTCGGCCGAGGTGCGCCGCGGCACCCTGATCTACGCGACCGGCACGGTGCGGGTGGCATCGGCGTTCACCCCGACCGTCGTCGCGCACGCCGCCGGCGGTGCGGGCGGGGGGCTCGTGGCCGTCGGAGCAGTCGTCGTGCACGTCACGATCGCGGGGCTCGTGCTCGCCGCCGTGCGCGACGCGGTGCGGATCGAGGCCGGCGCGCTCGAGGTGTCGGCCACCGACACCGTCGACGCCAGCGCCGAGCTCGTCGCCGTGGCGATCGGCATCTTCGGCGGATCGGGCGCCCGCGTCGACGTCGACGTCGACGTCGACACCCACGCGCTGCTCGGCTCGGCCACGGGCGCCACCACCACGATCGCGATCGGCGGGGCGATCTCGGTGCTCGCCACCTCGACCCGCACCCTCTCGGCCTACGCACACGGCGGTGCCGGCGGCGCCGCCGCGGTCACCTTCATGATCGCCAGTGCCGCCCTCACCGGATCCACCCACGCCGGCATCCTCGGCAACACGGTCATCGTGCGCGCACTGGCGGTCGCCGTCATCGCCGACCTGCGCTCGGCGACGGCGACCGCCACCGTCGTCGTCGGCTCGGGCGGCCTGATCGACGTCCGCGGCACGGCGGCGTACGCCACGACGAAGCCCGTCGTGCGGGCCTGGATCGGCGACGGCGTGATCATCGGCGACGTGAGCGTTCCGTCGGCGCCCGTGCCGATCACCGGCGGCGTCACGGTGGCCGCCCGCGCCCGCGCCGAGGCCGACGCCACGGGCAACGCGTTCGGCGGCAGCGGCGTCGGCGTCGGCATCCCGTACGCACGCGCCGAACTCGGCCCCGACCTCGACGCGTACCTCGGCACCGCGGGCGCCACCGCGCGCACCGTCATCTACGCGGGCGGCACCGTGCACGTGGAAGCGACGCTCAAGGACGACGCCGGAGCATCGCAGCCCGTCACCGACCGCGTGACCGCCGTCGACGCCTCCAAGGACACCGTCACCTTCACCTACCCCGGCGTCGTCGAGGGCAGCGTCGTGAGCTACCAGGCCACCGCCGACGGGATCCTCGGCCTCAACAAGGGTGCCCGGTACACCGTGATCGACACGGGCGTGGCCGGGCAGATCCGGCTGGGCGCCATCTTCGACGCCGCCGCGATCGACCCCGTCACCGAGATCATCACGTTCGGCGCGGCCCACGGGTTCAAGAACGGCGATTGCGTCGTGTACGACGCGCGTGGCGGTGCGTCGATCATCGCGGGCGCCGGCGCCACCACGGGAACCTGCGCGGGAGCCGGCCGGTTCTACGTCCGCCGGATCGACGACTTCCGCATCAAGCTCATGACGACGTATGCGGCGGCCACCGCCGCGACCGAGACGCCGCTGGCTCCCGCGATCGCCGACGGCCGTCTGCAGGATGCCACGCTCGGCGCCCTCCCGAACGGCACGGCCGTGCAGTACCACGCGTCCTTCGTCGCCGACTTCATCGCAGCAGGCGTCGACGTGACGGTGCACCAGGTGGAGGATCCCCGCGACCCCACGAAGAAGATCTGGGCGCCGGTGACGACGACGACCGCCGACAACAAGACCGTCGTCGCGCACGTGGCCGGGGCGAACAACATCTTCCTCGGCATCGAGCTCACCGCGGCGCTGCACACGGGTGACGCCGTCGTCTACTACGGCACCGGCATCACGGGGCTGCAGAACGGCCACACCTACTACGTGATCGTGCAGGCGAACGGACTCATCCAGCTCGCCGACAGCCACTGCCACGCGGTCGGCTGCACCGACGATCCCGCGCATGCGCTCGACATCGCGCCCGGCGCGAACGAGAACGTCACCGTGTCGCTGCAGAAGGCGCTGCCGGGACTCCGCGACGGCTACACGTACTACACGGTCGACCGCGCCGCCGACGGGTCGAGTGTCGCACTCGCGGCCTCGGCGGGCGGCACCGCGATCGCCCTCGGCGACGCGGCCGCCGCCATCCACCGCTTCGGCATCGTGCAGGTCGACCTCAAGGCGGGCTCTGGCAGCCAGGTGGTCTACGCGCACCTCACCAGCCCGTCGCTGCCGGCCGGCATCCACACGCTCGGCGGCCCCGGCGGCGAACCGCTGGCCGATCTCGCACCCGCCGCGGGCGACGGCGCCTCGGGGGCGACCGTCAACGGAGGCTCGGTCGGCATCATCGCCGACATCTCGGTGCCGAGCGCACGCATCGACGGCACCCCGACGGTGAACGCGAGCCTCGGCACGGTCATCGTGCGGGCGGGCCAGTCGGTCGAGGTGGTGGCATCCAGCCGCACCCGCGCGGTCGCCTACGCCAACAGCGCCGGCGCAGGCGGCGTCGCCGTGGGAGAGGCGCACGCCGACACCGTGTTCGACACCGCCACGACCGACGTGTCGATCGCAACCGGCGCCGACATCCGCGCCGGGGCGGATGTGCTCGTCGCCGCCTCTTCCGATCACCGCATCTCGGCCAGCGCCACCTCGAAGGGCGGCGGCGTCATCTCGGCCAAGATCGCCGAGACGACCGCGCGCATCGACAACGACACCACGGCGACGATCGGCGCGAACGCCGTGATCGTCGCCGGGCACCACATCATCGTGCGCACCGATCTCGCCACGAACGGCAAGACGCTGTCCGACACCGAGTCATGGGGCATCGGGGCGGGCGCGGATTCCGACAACACCAACGACGACCGCGGCGTGCGGATCGGATCGTCGACGGATGCCTCGACCTCGCGCGTCGTGATCGGCTCGGGTGTGCGCCTCACCGGCGAGACGGTCGACCTCGACGCGTTCGTGTCGCGCATCACCGCGAGCGCCACGGCGAAGGCGCTGGGCGTCAACCCGATCCTGCTGGGCGTCGCGACGGCGTTCGCCAACGCCGAGGTGGACCTGTACCTCACCGTCGCGGTCGAGGTCGCCGGCGGCGGAACGATCATCCGCGGCGACCGCGGCGTCGACCTCAAGGCGCACACCGCCGGCATCGTCATCGAGCGCAACGCGATGCGGCTCGCGGTGGCCCTCATCCCGCCGCAGCACGCCGAGAACAACGGCGCGGGCCGCATCGACACCACCGTCGACACGGCCAAGGGCGCGCTGATCATCGCCGGGGCGCGGCGCACCGACCCGGCGTCGGGGCTGGCCGCGGCATCCGATCCCGGTCATGTCGCGCTGTACGTGCTCTCGACCAACGCGAGCGTCACCTACTCGAACCCCGACACCGACAGTGACCGCTACCGCGACGGCGACGGTTCGCCGTTCGGCGAGGCGCGCCTCATCCAGTGGGATGCCGACGTCATCGTGCTCGGCGGACTGAACGGCGCGCCGCTGCTCGTCGTCGGCGCCGACGGCCGAGTCATCGCCGTCAATGCGATCACCATCAACGGCGGGGTCGCCCCGCAGGTCGGCGACCTGGTCGATCCTGACGGCGACGGCGCCTACGTCATCGACCCGATCCGCAACGACGGGTACGCGAACGTGCTGTTCGAGGCCAAGTGCACGCCGACCGACGAGGTGTCGTGCTCCATCGAGAACGGCGAGGGCTACGCGTCGAGCGTCGACGGCCGCGCGAACGACCCGTGGCCGACGTTCGAGTTCCGCGACACGCTCGAGTCCGTGATCATCGTCGACCGGTCGGGCAAGAGGGTCACGATCGGCGACATCGACGTGGTCAACGCGTTCGGCTCGTGGCCGTACGTCGTGCTGCGCTCGTCGGGAGGCGCGCTGGAGTCGCACGTGGAGCTCGAGTTCGATCTGCGGCACGCGGCAGCCCCGAGCCTCGTCGACATCGAGAAGCGCGGCGACAACGACGTGCTGCTGAACGGGCACATCGACAACCCGGTCGGCCTCACGCGCATCGTCAACCTCTTCGGCGACATCCTGGCGTCCTCGTCACTCACGATGATCGTGACGAACCTGCTCGACATCGAGGCGACGCAGGGCACGATCGGGTCGGCGCAGCGCCGCCTGCCTGTCGACCTGGTGCGCTTCACCGCCCGCCCGAGGCTCGATGCGCCCACCGCGTCGGGGCCGCGCGACCCGCGACTGGCCGCCGTCGCCGGCATCGACGCGTACCTGAGCCTGCGCGGTGTCGACCGCACGCAGACCGGTGTCACGTCGATCGAGGTGACGCTCGACCTCGTGCGCGCCGGGCGCGACGTCGACCTCGAGCTGCGCACCGGCATCCGCCAGGGCGCATCGACGCGCACCGCCGACGTCAACGTGCAGGTGCCCCTCGAGGTCTCGATCTGGGCGACGGCCCGGCCGCACCGTCACCACTTCCGGGGCGTGAACAATGCGCTCGGCGCGTACGATCCCGCCCGCGCCGGAACGTCCGACTTCGTCGACCCGGCGATCGACGTCGCCGGCGCCGATGTCGAGATCGACAGCGTGTACCGCCTGCTGGCCCGCAACGCCCCGCGCGTGCGCACCGAGGTGCCGGTGGGCGGGTCGAGCGACACCATGTTCCTTCCGCTGATCGTGGCCGGCTGGTTCGTCGTCTTCGACGACGCCCCGCTCGCGCCCGGCACGCCGGGTGTCGTGGCGGGCGACCACCTCCGCATCCGCGACACCGAAGCGCTCGCCGGCGGACCGGATGCGGTGGATGCCGGGACTCCGCCCCAGATCGATGTCACCGGCTTCATCGACCTGACGTCGGTGAGCGCGGGCGGCACCGGCACCGGCTGGGTCGACGTCGACATCGACGGCTCGATCACGCTCGAAGAGGTGGCCGACGACTTCCGCATCGGTCTCATCCGCTCGCGCACGTCGGATGTCACCCTGGTGGCGGCCGCGAGCATGCTCGACGGCGACCCGGGCGACGCGGCCACCAACCCGGCCGACCCGCGCGACGTCGAGGGCGTGAACATCACCCTCACCGCCAAGACCGGGTCGATCGGCACCGAGGCGGATTTCCTGGAGATCAACCTGCTCGACACCGTGGGCGTCTCGCACACGCCGGTGAGCGGCATCCTGAACGCCACTGCCGCCCGCGGGGTCTACCTGTTCGAGACGATCGGCGACCTGCGCGTCGGCCTGGTCACCTCGAACCAGCTCGACGCGACGAAGGTCACGGACGTCTCGCTGGTCACCGGCGCCGGCTCGATCGTCGACGGACAGTCGGATGCCGCGGCCGACGTCGTGGCCGAGCGCATCGACCTGCGGGCCACGGGCGGCGGCATCGGCACGATGCTGAAGGACCTCGACGTGAACACATCGGCGATCAGCGGCACATCGGGCCGCCTCTACGCCTCGGCGGATGCCAGCGTCTTCGTCACCGAGACGGACGGCGACCTGCGTCTGCTCGCCGCCACCTCCCGCGACGGCCACGTGCGCCTCACGACGCCCGATGCCAACGGCGTGCGCGGCCCCCCGTCGACCGGCACGCAGGACCTCATCCTCCTCGTCAGCGGCACGAGCCTCGTCAGTCAGGGGCAGCCGCGCAGCACGACGCCCGACGCCGCCGACACCGCGACCGCGACGCGCACCGGCATCTGGGCCAAGCTCGACATCTCCCTGTGGGTGGGCGACGACCTCCTCGCCCCGGCGGGCTCCGACATCGTCGCCGGCCGCACCATCTACATCCACGGCGATGCGAACCGCGGACCCGCCGCCCCGACGGCGACCGATCCCGATCCGCTGGGCACGCCCGTCGCCGCGAACGCCGACACCCACTCCGACCTGGCCACGGCCCCGGCGGGCTTCGGCACGACGATGACGTTCGCCGGCCGCCTCGGCGGCGTCTTCGACCTCGACGGCGGCTCCGACCGCACGAACGGCGCCCTCGTCTTCGGGCACATCGACGTCGATCACTTCGACTTCGTCGCGACGCTGATCGGCACCGCCGTGCACGTCTACGGCAGCCAGAACCTGTCGGCGACCGACCGCACGGTCTGCGCCCCGGCGGTGCTCCAGGTCGGCTGCGGCGACGGCGAGGACGCCTTCCGCGTTCTGGCTCTGCGCACGCCCGATGACCCCGCCGCCCACACCCTCACCCTCGACGGCCAGCAGGGGACCGACTCCTACCGGGTCGAGACGACGACCGACGTGCAGCGCACGTACATCGTGAACCTGCTCGACACGGGGGCACCCGCCGACGGCGCCGACGTCGCGACCGTCGTCGGCACCGGCGGAGCCGACGTGTTCCTGCTGCGCCGGGTGTCGTACATCCCCGGTGAGAGCGCCCACAGCCCGGCCTTCGTCGCCCTCGTGCACGGCACGGCCGACGGCCTGCGCGCAACCCCCGCGAGCGGCACCGGCGTCGAGCGCATCAACTACGACGCCGCGCTCAACGGCCGCCTCTCGGTCGAGTCCGGCGCCGGCGACGACCTGTTCGCCGTCGACGACACCAGCACCACGGTGACCCTCGACGCCGGCGCGGGCGACGACGAGTTCCAGATGGGCCAGCTGTTCGGCACGCCGCGGGGCGCCTCCGCAGGTCTGCGGCCCGAAGACGTGTTCCCGCTCCTCATCGCCACGACCCGCGGCTATCTGAGCCCGGGCATCAGCGCGCCGCTCCTGGCGCTCGGCGGTGCCGGCAACGATCAGTTCACCGTCTACTCGAACCGTGCCGAGCTGCGCCTGGAGGGCGAGGACGGCAACGACCTGTTCGTGGTCCGCGCGTTCGCCCTCGCGGCGACCGACGCCGACGGCACGATCATGCGCGACGGGTCGGGCGCGGCGGTGCCGCTCATCGGCATCTCGACCGCCCACCCGCTCGACATCCGCGCCGGCGGCGGCGACGACGAGGTGCAGTACACGATGAACGCGCCCGTCTCGATCGACGGCGGCGGCGGGTACGACAAGCTCGTGATCCTCGGCACCGAGTTCGCCGACGATATCGTCATCACGGCATCCGCGATCTACGGCGCCGGACTCACCGTGCGGTACACGACCGTCGAGTCGGTCGAGATCGACGGCCTCGAGGGCGCCGACGAGTTCTTCGTGCAGTCGACCTCCGGTGGCGTCTCGTACCGCGTGATAGGCGGGCTCGGCAGCGACCGCATCAACATCGCGGGTGACATCTCGACCGACATCGTCGTGCGCGACATCGAGGGCGCCAGCGGTGCGATCGACCATCTCGTCACGTCGGGCGACGTCGACTACGACGGCATCGCCGCCCCCGGCATCGACCTGCACGTCGCCGGCACCAACGAGGGCCTCGTCGTCATCACCGAATCGGGCGGCGGCACGGCGGTCGCCGAGGGCGGCGGATCGGCCGCGTTCGACAGCTACACCGTCAAGCTCTCGCGCCGGCCCGTCGGCACCGTCTACGTCACGGTCACCGCCGCGCTGCCGGGCGTCGCCGAGCGGCTCGCCGCGCTCGCCGGCGACTCCGTGTGGCTGTGCGCGGGCAGCACCGCCCAGTGCGACGACGCGTTCGCCGAGTTCCGCCGCCACCTCGTCGAGATGGGCACGGTCGGCGACCCCGGTCTGCGCGCACTGGTGCTCACGTTCGACGCCTCGAACTGGAACCTGCCGCAGACCGTCCACGTCTACGCCGTCGACGACCTGCGCCCCGAGGGCGACCGCACGGTCGCGATCAGCCACACCACGTGGGCTGTGGATGCCGCCGACCGGGCCGCCGGCTTCGACGGCGCCGCGGTGCGCAACGTCGAGGTGCTGGTCCGCGACAACGACATGCCGGGCGTGACGGTCATCCAGGTGACCCCGGGGACCACGAACGAGGACCGCTCGACGGTCGTGCTCGAGGGTGCGAACGGGTTCTCCGACGAGATCCTCGTGGGCCTGTCGGCTCCGGCCGCCGGCACCGTGAAGGTGCGGCTCGATCTTCCTGACGGCCGCGTCCGCCTGGAGAGCAGCGACGGCCGCTTCGACACCGCGACCCGCACGATCACCTTCGCCGCCGGCGACATGACGCCGGTGCGCATCCGCATCGTGGCGATCGAAGATGCGGTCCGTCAGGACCCGACGTGGGTGCGCCTGATCGCTCACCTGCTGTCGGCGCCCGCCGGCTACGCCTTCGACGACCGCATCGTCTACGTCGACGTGCGCGACGACGACTCGGCCGGCGTCATCGTCACCCAGAGCGACGGGTCCACCACCGTCGTCATCGGCGGCACCGGCGACGACTACACGATCCGGCTCACGAAGCAGCCGACCGCCGACGTGCAGATCGCGATCCTCACCGACGGCCTCACCGACGTCGTCATGGGCGGCCGCATCACATGGCGCGCGATCGGCACCGACGGCGCGGGTCTGTACACCGGCGCCGTGACGATCGACGCGGCCACGCGTCGCATCACCCGCACCGACGGCGGCAGCTTCCTGGCCGCCGGATTCCTCGAGGGCATGCGCATCTCGCTCGACGGCGGCACGACGTACTTCAAGATCGCGGTGATCCGCGGCACGAACGCGACCCACGACGACGTGCTCGAGCTCACTGCCGACGGCACGCTGGTCGGCGCAGCCGGCACCGTCACGATCCGGCGGGTCGCGGCATCCCTCACCTTCACGTCGTCGAACTGGGCGTCGCCCGTGACCGTCGGCGTGGTCGCCGACCCGCAGTTCGCCGTGCCGCTCGTGCGCGAGGGCGTCAAGACCTTCGCGACGCAGCCGCACCTGCTGTCGCAGCTCGTCGGACCGGTGCAGGTCGAGGGCGGCACGACGCGCGCCGACCGGTCGCTGCGCCCCGGCATCAAGCTGCCGGGCGAGACCGACGGCCCGCTGCTGGGCATCGGCAGCGCCGCGTCGCTGCCCGAGAGCCAGAACATCGACATCCTGAGCATCTTCGACGACTCCAGCGTGCAGGACCACGTGCGCACGCTCACCTCGACGAGCCTCACCGGCACGGGACTGCCGGCCGGCTTCACCGTCGCCGGGGGCACCGCGTTCGGCGAGCCGGCCGTGGTCGCCGGGGGCATCTCATGGGGTCGGGTCGAGTTCACGACGGGCGCCGGCGGTGCCGTCACCGGGATCGACGCCGACGCGAACCTCTCGACGATCGAGGTGCTGAACCTGCTGCTGGGCACGGGCAACGACCGCCTGACGATCACCGGCACCCTGCAGCAGGCCCTCGAGGCCGACGGCCGCCCCGCCGCGTACGGCGTGCTGACGGTCGTCCACGGCGGCGGCAACCAGCTCGTCGGCGGCGTGGTCGGCGGCGACACGATCATCGTGACCGGCGGCGCCGGTCCCACCTCGCCGCTGGTCATCTACGGCGACACGTCGCAGGACGGCGTCTGGTACTCGGGCCACGCGGGCACGCAGGATCGTGGCGACTTCGGCGCGCAGCCGGTCGATCAGTTCCCGAACGTCCCCGACGAGGACGAGCGGTTCTGGCTGCCGCTCGCGAGCCCCTACGCGCACGCCGGCAACGACGTCATCGACGCCAGCGCCCTGTTCGCCGGGGCGGACCTGCCCACGATCGGTGTCGTGATCTACGGCGGCGCCGGCAATGACACGATCATCGGCACGCAGACGCACGACTACCTCGCGGGCGGCTCGGGCGACGACACGATCCTGGGCCAGCGCGGCAGCGACCAGCTCTACGGCGACTCCGGCGTCAACGTCGACATCCGCACGCGGCGGCTCGACATCCCGACTCACAGCGTCAGCGTGCACCCGATGGCCGACGGCCTGGTTCCGGGTGACGACGTGCTGCATGGCGAGGGCGCGGGCAGCGCGAGCGCGGGCGGCGCCGGTGCCTTCGACGACGTGATCTTCGGCGACCACGGCGTGGTGACGCAGGCCGTGACGCTGGAGCGCACCGACTTGCTCGGCCCGCCGGTGTTCGTGCGGCTGCTGACGGCGCGGCTCGTCACCGCCGTCGCGACCGCCGAGCCGCAGGCCGGGGGCGACGACGTGATCTCGGGCGACGTGGGCGACGACCGCATCGGGGGCGGCAACGGCGACGACGCGATCACCGGCGACGCCGGGGCGGACACGATCTTCGGCGACCACGGTCGCATCGACTACGCGACCCCAGACGGGCTCCGTCACCTCATCACGACGACCGACCCGCTGGTGGCGGCGGGGGACGACACCATCTCGGGCGGCACCGAGCGCGACGTGATCCTGGGCGGCAACGGCGCCGACACGCTCCGCGGCGACGCCGAGGCCGACATCATCCTGGGCGACCACGGGCTCGTCCGCGACGGCACCGCGACCGGCACCACCGACGGCACGTGGGACCTCATCACCACGACCGACCCGAACCAGGGCGCCGGCGACCTCATCTCGGGCGGCACCGAGAACGATGTCATCCTCGGCGGCACGGGCGGCGACACCGTCAGCGGCGACGCCGGCAACGACCTGATCTTCGGCGACCACGGCAAGGTCGAGTCGACCGTCGCGTACAACGGCGTGGTCGGCATCTTCCTCGAGCTGCTGCCACTGAACATGCCGCTCGCCGCCCACCCGTTCCGCTGGACCTCGATCGACACTCAGGTCGCCGACGGCGGCGACGGCGACCTCCTCCGCGGGAACGCCGGCGAGGACGTCATCATCGGCGGCCAGGGCGCCGACCGCATCACGGGCGGCGACGGCGACGACGACCTCATCGGCGGCCACAACGTGGCCGGCGGAGCGGACACGGGCGACTTCATCGACGGCGGGGCGCAGAACGACGCGATCGCGGGCGACAACGCGAACCTGCTGCGCACCGGCGACATCTCGAGCCGACGGTTCCAGGTGCTCACCGGCACCGGGATCTACGCGCAGGACACCGGGTGCGCGAACGTCGCCGGCGGCACCTGCGGCACGAACCCGGCGAACTCCTCCGACGACCCGCGGGGCGCCAAGGAGCGCGACGTCATGCTGTTCGACCACGACACGTCGACGCAGCCCGGGGTGTACGGCGACGACGTGATCGCGGGCGGTGCCGAGGACGACCTCATCTTCGGCCAGCTCGGCGACGACTGGATCCAGGGCGACGGCTCGGCGATCGACGACTCCGGCGCGGTCACCGTCGATGTGCGCACCACCCGCCAGTCCGCCGAGGACTGGGCAGGACCCGGGCGCGACGGTGACGACTACGTGGAGGGCAACGGCGGCAACGACGTCCTCTTCGGCGGCCTGGGGCGTGACGATCTCATCGGCGGCAGCTCCGAGCTGTTCAGTCTGACGACCGCCGCGCGCCGCCCCGACGGTGCGGACACGATCTTCGGCGGCGCCGGCATCCGTCTCGTCCGCAACAACTACGGCGACCTCGAAGAGGGCGGACACGCCGCCGACAGCGACGTCATCCTGGGCGACAACGGCAACATCCACCGCCTGGTGCGCGTCGTCGCCGGGGCCGCAGACGCGAACCCGTACACCCCGAGCACCGCCTTCCTCACCTTCACCTACGACACCTACGCCGGCGCGGTGCGGCTGCTCCCCCGCGCCTACACGTTCCTCGACTACACGCAGGGTTCCGGCGCCGGCATCGGCGCGGCGGACCTGATCCACGGCGAGGACGGCGACGACACCATCCACGGCCAGCTCGGCGACGACGTGCTCTACGGCGAGGGCCAGGATGACGACATCTACGGCGGATGGGGCAACGACCGCATCTACGCCGGCACCGGAGTCGACGGCGTCATGGGCGACGACGGCAAGCTGCAGACCAGCCGCAACGGACTGGCCGAGCCGCTGAACAACGTGAACACCGCGGATGCTCAGCAGTACGTCTCCATCCCGGGACCGTTCACCGGCGCCGAGGTGTACGTCCTCGGCGAGCTGCTCAAGCGCGCCGACTTCGCGACCTGGATCGAGGGACCCGTCAACAACGACGTCATCTACGGCGGCCTGGGCGACGACTTCCTGCACGGCGGCGAGGGCAGCGACTCGATCTCGGGCGCCGAGGCGATGCAGGCGTTCTACAACAGCGACCTCCGCATCGGCGTGCGGACGCGGCTCGCGACCGAGCTGCCGACGGTCGACACGAACCCGCTGCACTACGACGCCGACACGACGATGTTCGCGCAGTACGACGCCGACGACCCGCGCTCGATCATCCCCGGCTTCCTCTTGAACTTCGACGCCTACGTCCTCGACGAGGCGACGGGCCTGCCGATCGACATCGACGGGGTCAGAGTCAAGAGCGACGACGGTCGCGACCGCATCTACGGCGACCTGTGGCACGACTGGCTCGTCGGCGGCACGAACTGCGACTGGCTCTTCGGCGGGTTCGGCGACGACCTGCTGCAGCTCGACGACAACCTCGAGACGGCGGGCGGCGCCAACACGGATCCCGAGAACGACGACCCGCGCTTCCGCGACGGCGACTTCGCCTTCGGCGGCGCCGGCCGCGACGTCCTGATCGGCAACACGGCCCAGGACCGCATGTTCGACTGGGGCGGCGAGTTCAACAGCTTCATCGTCCCCTTCAGCCCCTTCGGTCTCCCCACCGTCAACCGCGTCTTCAGCCCGAACGCCCGCGACTTCATCCGTGCGCTGTCCGAGGCGGGCGGCTCGGACGAGGGCCCCGGTGTGCCGCCGGGTGAGCCGTACGACGAAGAGGCCCTGGTGGAGCCGAGCGACGGCGACCTGTGGCAGGAGCAGCACGGCGGCCCGCGCGACCCGCAGCCGGGCAACCTCCCGGGCGTCGGTCGTGACGACGTCGGTGGTCCGAACCTTCACTGCCCGTGCGACGGGCAGACCATCCTCCGGGTCGTCAAGTACGTGAACGGCGAGGACGCGAACGAGTCCGGTCCGACGGTCGCGGTGGGGTCCACCGTGGTGTGGACCTACACCGTGACCAACCCGGGCTCGATCCCCATCCGCCTGACGCGCATCCTCGACGACGCCGGCACGCCCGCCGACCCGTCGGACGACTTCGTCCCCACCTACCTGTCGGGGGACACCGACGGCGACGGCTTCGTCGACCCGGGCGAGACGTGGCTCTTCCGCGCCGAGGGGATCGCCCGCGCCGGCCGCTACATGAACGTCGTGATCGTCGAGGGTGTCGGCGACACCGGCCACTCGGTCCGCGACAGCGATCCCGCCGTCTACAACGGCCTCACCGGCCCGGGCGATGTGCTGCTCTTCGTCGAGAAGGCGGTCAACGCCGCCGATCCGCTGCATCCGACACCGACGGAGGATGCCGACACGGCGACCGGACCGGTGGTCACCGCCGGATCGCAGGTCGTGTTCACCTACCTCGTCACCTCGCTCAACGGCTGGGTGGCCGGCATCACGCTCGTCGACGACAACGGCACCCCCGGAGACCCCAACGACGACTTCGCACCGACCTACGTCTCGGGCGACACCGACGGCGACGGCATCCTGGATCCCGGCGAGGTCTGGGTGTACCGCGCCGTCCGTCTCGCGATCGTCGGCCAGTACACGAACAAGGCCACGGCGGGCGGCACGGGCGGCGGGCGCGCACTCGTGGCCACCGACACGGCGAACTACTTCGGCATCCCGGTCGGCCAGACCGTGCTCTTCGTCGAGAAGGCCGTGAATGCGGTCGATCCACTGCACCCGACGCTCGCGGAGGACGCCGATTCGCCGACGGGCCCGAGGGTCGCGGTCGGCTCGCAGGTCATGTTCACGTACCTGGTCTCGGCGGTCGGCGGGCCGGTCGCGGCACTCACGCTCCGCGACGACAACGGCACGCCGTTCGACCTCACCGACGACTTCACCCCGGTGTACCTCTCGGGTGACACCGACGAGGACGGCATCCTCGACCCGGGCGAGGTCTGGTTCTTCCGCGCCGTCCGTGCGGCGATCCTGGGCCAGTACACGAACATCGCGACCGCGCGCGGTGCTGCCGGCGACACGCCCCTCGTGGCGACCGACGCCGCGAACTACTTCGGCGTCCCGGTCAGCGACACGGCGCTGTTCGTCGAGAAGGCGGTCGACGCGGTCGATCCGCTGCACCCGACGTCGGCGGAGGACGCCGACATCGCCACCGGGCCGAGGGTGATCATCGGGTCGCAGGTCGTCTTCACCTACCTGGTCTCGGCCGTCGGCGGCCCCGTGTCGGCCGTGAGCCTGCGTGATGACAACGGCACACCCGGCAATCCGGGCGACGACTTCACCCCGGTGTACGTCTCGGGCGACACCGACGGCGACGGCATCCTCGACGTCGGCGAGGTCTGGCTCTACCGGGCGGTCCGCACCGCGGTGCTCGGCCAGTACACCAACGTCGCCACCGTCCGCGGTTCGGCAGGCGGCCTGGCGCTCGACGACACCGATGTCGCGAACTACCTCGGCATCCCGGTGGCGCTCGTGTCGATCGAGAAGGCGGTCAACGCCGCGTCGCCGCTGGGCCCGACCGCACAGGACGATGCCGACACGGCCGTCCTCGCCAAGCGCATCGCCGTCGGCTCCGCCGTCGTGTGGACCTACCTCGTGCGCAACCTCACGACGTTCAGCCTCCACGGCGTCACCGTCGTCGACGACAACGGCACCCCTGACGACGCGAGCGACGACTTCACTCCGGCGTATGTGTCGGGCGACACCGACGGCGACAACGAGCTCGATCCCGGTGAGGTGTGGCTCCTCTCCTCCGCCGGCGTCCGGGCCTTCGCGGCACTGGCCGGCCTGTACGGCAACACGGCTACCGTCACCGCCTACGACCAGGCGGGCGCGACCGCCACGGCTCGCGACTCCGCCTTCCACTTCGGCGCGATCGCCCGTCCTGAGATCGTGAAGTACGTGAACGGACAGGATGCCGCGACCGCACCCGGACTGGAGCAGCCGGTCGGCGCCACGGTGACGTGGACGTACACCGTGACCAACCCCGGCAACATCGCGCTGGCGATCACCGTGCGCGACGACAACGGCACGCCGCTCGACCCGTCGGACGACTTCACCCCGACGTACCTGTCGGGCGACACCGACGGCGACGGCCTGCTGGACCCGGGTGAGACGTGGCTCTATCGCGCCACCGGCGTCGTGGCGGCCGGCGCCTACGTCAACGTCGCGACCGTCGTCGGCACCGTGCCGGGAACGACGATCACCGGCAGCGACACCGACGACGCGCATCACGTCGGGGTGGTGGTGCCGCCCACGGGCATCGTCGTGATCAAGCGCGCGAACGGTCAGGATGCCGACACCGCCGCCGCGGCCGTGCGCGTCGTACCCGGATCCACGATCGTCTGGACCTTCGAGGTGCGCCTCATCGACGGCTCGCTGCCGCTCGGCGGCATCGTGCTCGTCGACGACCGCGGCACCGCGCAGACCGACGACGACGTGACGCTCGCGCTGCTGAGCGGCGACGACGACCTGAACGGCATCCTCGATGCCGGTGAGGTCTGGCGCTACAGCTGGACCACCGTCGCCACGGCGGGCGCCTTCCGCAACGTCGCCACGGTGAGGGGCGCCGACCGCTACGGCCGCGTGTTCACCGACGACGATCCGGCTCATGTGTACGGTGCGGTCGTCGGCATCGATGTCGAGAAGGCGATCAACGCGGCCGACGCCTGGCATCCGACGGCGCTCGAAGACGCCGACACCAGCGGGCCGCAGCTGCTGCCGGGCACCACGGTGACCTGGACCTACCTCGTCCGCAACACGGGCAACACGCCGCTGACGGTGAAGCTCGTCGACGACAACGGCACGCCGGGCAGCACCGCGGACGACGTCGCGCCGACCCTCGCCGGCGGCGACACGAACGGCAATGGTCTGCTCGATCCCGGCGAGGTGTGGCTGTACCGCTACGGCAGCACCGTCCGCGCCGTCGACTACACGAACACCGCCACCGCGACCGGCACCGACCTCGTCACCGGACAGACCACGGCCGATCGCGACGCCGCGGTCTACCGCGCCGCCACCGGCGGGGCCGAAGGACACACACCCGGCTTCTGGAAGACGAACGCGACCAACTGGGGCGCCGTCGCCTGGCCGCGCCTGCCCGACGGGTCGCTGCTGTACAGCCCGACGCAGACGGTGAGCAGCATCTTCTCGGCGGCGACCGGCGCGTACGGATCTCAGACGCTGCTGCAGGCGCTGGGCGGCAACGGCGGCGGCGTGACCGCTCTGCTGCGGGCAGCCGTGTCGGCGCTGCTCTCGTCGGCGCACCCCGACATCGCGTACCCGATCACCACCGCCGAGCTGATCGCCCGCGTGAATGCCGCGCTGGCGAGTGGCAGCGCGGCCCAGGTGAACGCGCTCGCCGAAGAGCTCGACCGCTACAACAACTACGGCTCGGACGTCGACCAGCACGGCAACGCGACCGGGTCACGGCTGTTCGACGCCGCGGAGACCGTCACGGCGCCGGTGCCGCCGACGCTGAGCGTGTCGGATGCGACCGTCGTCGAGGGCGGCAAGGGCACGACGGCGCTGGCGACGATGACGGTGTCGCTGTCACAGGCATCCGCCCTGCCGGTCACCGTCACCTTCACCGTCGTCGGCGGCACGGCGTCGGCCGGAAGCGACTACACCGGGCCGATGGTGGTCACGCTCACCTTCGCTCCGGGGCAGACGACCGCCACCGTCACGTTCACGATCATCGGCGACCGCACCAAGGAGGCGAACGAGACGGTGCTCGTGCAGCTCTCGAACGCCTCGGGCGCGACGATCGGCGACGGGCAGGGCACGCTGACGATCGTGAACGACGACTGACCCGGACGGGAGCGCGAGGGCGGGCTCGGTAGGCTGGAACCCATGCTCAACATGGCCGAGGGCGTGGCACGCCTCGGCGCGCTCGCCGAGTCCCCCGTCGTCGCGACGCTCGCACGCGCCTTCGCCGACGCCGGCTTCGACCTGGCGATCGTGGGGGGTCCCGTGCGCGATGCGCTCCTCGGCCGCCGCACGAACGACCTCGACTTCACGACGAACGCGCGGCCCGACGACATCCTCCGCATCGTGAAGCCCGTCTCGAGCGCGCAGTGGGACATCGGCCGTGCGTTCGGCACGATCGGGGCCCGGGTCCGCGGCGAGCAGGTCGAGATCACGACCTACCGGGCCGACAGCTACGACGGCGTGACCCGCAAGCCCACCGTCGAGTTCGGCGACACCATCGAGGGCGACCTCGTGCGCCGCGACTTCACCGTCAACGCCATGGCGCTGCGGGTACCGGGGCAGACGCTGGTCGATCCCACCGGCGGTGTCGAAGACCTGCTTCACGGCATCCTCCGCACTCCCGCCGACCCGGCCGTCAGCTTCGGCGACGATCCGCTGCGCATGCTGCGAGCCGCCCGCTTCGCCTCCCAGCTGGGCTTCGCGGTCGATCCCGCCACCGAGGCGGCCATGGCCGAGCTGCGTCGCACGCTCGAGATCGTGAGCCCGGAGCGCATCCAGGCCGAGCTCGTCAAGCTGCTGTCGACCGACGACCCGGTACGCGGCATCCGTCTGCTCGTCGAGACGGGACTGATGGGCGAGTTCCTTCCGGAGATCCCCGCGCTGCA
Organism: Microbacterium sp. ZW T2_14; assembly: GCF_044987405.1. Classification (NCBI taxonomy): domain Bacteria; kingdom Bacillati; phylum Actinomycetota; class Actinomycetes; order Micrococcales; family Microbacteriaceae; genus Microbacterium; species Microbacterium sp. ZW T2_14. The sequence continues at coordinate 27,975 of NZ_JBJDRK010000022.1, forward strand.
GCTCGAGGTGGACGAGCACCACCACCACAAGGATGTCTACGAGCACTCGCTGACGGTGCTGCGTCAGGCGATCGATCTCGAGAAGGCGCGCAATCCCGGTGCCCCGCCCGACGTGCCGCTGCGGGTGGCCGCCCTGCTGCACGACATCGGCAAGCCCGCGACGCGGCGCCTCGAGCCCGGTGGTGGTGTGACGTTCTACCACCACGACATCAAGGGCGCGCGGCTGGCGCGCAAGCGGCTGCAGGAGCTGCGCTTCGACAGCGCCACCATCGCGAGCGTGACGCGGCTCATCGAGCTGCACCTGCGCTTCTTCGGCTATTCGGAGGGCGCCTGGACCGATTCGGCGGTGCGCCGCTACGTGCGGGATGCCGACGCCGAGCTGGACCGCCTGCACATCCTCACCCGCGCCGACGTGACGACCCGCAATGTGAAGAAGGCCACGCGCCTCGCCCGGGCCTACGACGACATCGAACGGCGCATCACCGAGCTCGCCGCCCAGGAGGAGCTCGACGCGATGCGGCCGGAGCTCGACGGCAACCGCATCCAGCAGGTGCTCGGCATCCCGCCCGGCCGCGAGGTCGGCGAGGCCTACCGGTTCCTCCTCGACCTGCGCCTCGACGAGGGCATCTTGGGGACGGATGCCGCGGAGCAGCGCCTGCGGGAGTGGTGGGCCGCCCGCTCCTGAGCCGGTTCGCGATTCCCGGGCGGTGCGTGACGTCAGCGCGACAGTGCGCGGAGGTGCGACGTGACGCGCTCCGCGAACGCGGGGCAGTCGGCGGCTGCGAGAGCGGCGGCGAGCGGCTCGGCGACGCGCCGGCGCGTCACTTCGCGCACGGCCTCGGGCGTGGCGTCGTCCGTCAGGCAGAGGAAGTCGTCGGGCGTGCAGATCTCGAACGGCAGGCCGTCGCCGTCCTCGCCCGGGACGGCGCTCGACGAGAGCAGCAGCTGGGCACCGGTGGTCCGGGCGGCGGCGACGGCACAGCCGCCCTCCGGGCGGCCGACGCGGGGATCGGCAACCGTGTCAGCACCCGCCAGGACCTCGTCGAGGCTGGCGGTGACCAGAGCGATGCGTCGCGGGATCGCCGCCTCTCGCGCGGCCGGATCCCGGCTGTGCCACAGACGCACGGCATCGGCCACGACGGCCGGTGAGGAGTGGAGCTGGAAAGCGTCGGTCTCGTCGCGCAGCAGCGCCAGCCAGTCGTACGGGGTGCGCGAGGCGAGGACGTCGGCGTCGACGAACACACGTTGCAGCACCAGGTCAGGCTACTCGCCGCCGGCTATCGATCCGCTCCGAATTCGTCGTCCAGCTCGCGGAGGGCCTCCAGAGCCGCCCGGCGCTCGTGCGCGCGCCGTCTGCGCAACGCCAGCACGTCGCCGGTGCGCAGCCGCGTGTGCGTTCCGACCTGCCGGGAGGGCAGCTCGCCGCTGCGCACCAGCTTCATCAGCGTGGGTCGCGAGACGCCGACGAGCTCAGCCGCGACGGTGGTGGTCAGCTCCTCCGGCAGTGCGGCGACGGCGAAGTGGTCCCGCCCGAGCCCGCGGAGCACCTGGAACAGGAAGCTGCTGAGCTCCGCCGAGACCGCCGTCGCCGAGCCGTCGTCGGCCGTCAGCGCGAAGTGCGGCGGGCCCGGGTCATCCGCATGCCGCAGGAGGTCGGCGGCCTGCTCGCGCAGGCGCTCCTCGACCAAGACTGTCCCGTTGGTCAACACCACGGTCATAAGGCCCCCCGACCCGTGACGCGCCACCGTTCCGGCGCTGTACGCCGCCATAGTATCCGGTTGCACTTGCACGTGCATGCTTTGCAGATACATGTGGAACGCGCTAGCGTCGGCCGATATCGACCGACCGATGGATGGGACACGACACTGGTGGATGCGGTAGCGCTCAAGCGGACCTGGGCTCAGGTCGCTGCACACGGGGACGCGGTACCCGGGTACTTCTACGCGCACCTCTTCCTCGCCCACCCCGAGACGCGTGATCTCTTCCCGGTCGCGATGGCGGCCCAGCGAGACCGGCTCGTCAAAGCGCTCGGCCACATGGTGAGCAACGTCGACCGCGTCGGCGACGTCGTCGGCTATATCGAGGACCTCGGCCGTGACCACCGGAAGTTCGGCACCATCGCCGGCCACTACCCCGCCGTGGGCGCGTCGCTGCTCGCGACGCTCAAGCACTTCCTCGGTGCCGCGTGGACCCCTGAGCTCGCGGCCGACTGGGCGGAGGCCTACGGCCTGATCGCCACGACCATGATCACGGCGGCGGAGGCGGTCGAATCCGAGCCCGCGACCTGGTCCGGTGAGGTGGTCGAGACCGAGCGGCGGGGGATGGATGTCGGGACCGTCACGATCCGGCCCGACAACAGGTATCGCTTCCAGGCGGGCCAGTCCCTCGCGATGGAGATCCCGCAGCGCCCGCGTCAGTGGCGCTACCTCTCGCCGACGCACGCGCCGCGCGCCGACGGCACGATGACCTTCCATGTCCAGCTGGTCGCCGGCGGCCAGGTCAGCGGAGCGCTGCTGCGCGACGTGAAGCCGGGTGACCGGGTGCGGCTCGGCCCGCCCATCGGCGAGCTGCTGACCCTGCGCTTCGACAGCGAGTGGCCAGACCTGCTGCTGATCGCCGGCGGCACCGGCCTCGCCCCCCTGCTCGCGGTGCTCGACCAGGTCGCCGGGCGCCACGCCGCACGGGGCAGCGGACCCCGTGTCGCGCTGTACCACGGGGCGCGGCATCCGTGGGGGTTCTATGCGAAGCCCGAACTCGATCGGTACGCCGACGCATCGTGGCTGGACGTCACCTACGCGGTGTCGGACGACCCGTCGTTCCCGGGTCGCCGCGGACTGATCGGCGACATCGCGGCCGCAGACGGCCCCTGGGACGACCGCCTCGCGATGGTCTGCGGCTCACCGCGCATGGTCGACCACACGACCGCCGTCCTCCGCCGGGCAGGGTTCGACGAGCACAGCATCCGCAGCGAGAAGTACGAAGACCCGTTCACCCAGCAACCCCGCACCACCGGCGATCCGGCAGCCTCCCCCGAACTCGTTCAGCCGGGCATCGCGCGGGGAATCCAGTAGAGGGCAGAAGCGAAATGACCGCGACCGAATCCGTATCCATCACACCGGAGCTGCTCCGCGGAGTGTCCTTCGCGGAGGAGCGCCACGGCTACGCCCGCGCCGAGGTCCAGGCGCTGCTCGCAGCCGCCGCCGACGCCCTCGAGGTCTCCTGGCGCGACAATGAGGCGCTGACCGCCAGCGGCGTGACCACCGAAGAGGGCGAGATCTCGAGTCGCGCGGTGCTGCTCCTCAGCAGTGCCCAGCGCATCGCCGACGACGCCGTGGCTGAGGCGGAGTCCTACGCCAAGGACCTCATCGAGACGGCGCGCAAGCAGTACCGCGAGATCATCGAGCGCGCGCAGCACGTCGCCCACTCGATCGAGAAGCAGGCTGCGGCTCACCCCGGAGCGATCGCTGAGGCCGCCGCTGCGCAGCCGGCGCAGGTCGCGGCACCCGCGCCCGGCGGCCGGCCGGCAGAGCCCTGGGCCGACAGATCGCCGTCGTTCGCGTTCGCCACCGACGATCTCGCCGCCGCCGGACCGGCATCGCCGGACGACGTCGTGCGCGCCCGTCAGTTCGCCCGCATGGCCACCGCTCAGGTGCACTCGCTGCTCGAGTCGATCGAACGCGAGCTCGGGCGACTGGGCGCGACCCCCGCGCAGACACCGCCGCAGGCCCCCGCGCCGTCCTCGGCGCAGCCTTCCGCCTCGCCGGTGCCCGCGCAGCCGCCCATCCCGCCGGCACCCGCCGTCCCGGCCACGCAGGAGCAGTCCGCGACCGACGATCAGCCCTCGAACGATCGCCCGTGGCGACGGGGCAACGCCGGACGCTGACCCTTTCCCCCGATACAGCCCTCCCGAACCCCTCTCGATCGGAGCACCCGCATGACCGACACCACCGAAGCCACCCTGTACCAGCGCCTGGGCGAGGGCGACGGCATCGCCGCCGTCGTCGACAACATGTACCGGCGCATCCTGGGCGATGAGACGCTCGCGCCGTACTTCGCCGGCACGCGCATGGTCGATCAGAAGCGGCACATGGCCCTCTTCCTCGCCGCCGCCGCCGGTGGCCCGAACGGCTACAAGGGCCTCGACATGAAGGCCGCCCACGCCGGGCGCGGCATCACCGACGCCGACTTCGACCGCGTGATCGGCCACGCCGCCGCCGCGCTCGCCGAGGCGGGCGTCGATGAGGAGACGATCGGTCAGGTCGCCGGTGCGCTGATGCCGCTGCGCCCCGAGGTCACCACCGCGGGCTGAACGACCGGGGGTCCACCGACGACGATTGTGCCGAGGGACGGATGCCGCGGCCCGCGGCGGTCCTACACTGGACGCACGCTCCACCGACGTCGATCGGAGCCGCCGTGTCATCACCCTGGTCGCAGCGCCGTGAGGTGTCGCCCGAGACATCCCGTCTGCTGATCGAGCGCGCGCACGAAGAGCTGGTGTCGGGCAACGCCGCCGACCAGCGCCTCAGCGATGTCCGGACCCTCGTCCGCGAGTCCTGGCGCCGTTCGCTCGACAGCCTCGTCGGCGCCGAAGGGCTGCCACCCCTCGACCTCACCGCCGAAGAGCTCGAGGCATATCGCCGCGCGCACCCGCTCGCGGGCGTGATCGACATGGTGCGAGGGCTGCTGCTGCCCGGTGAAGCCTCCGAATCCGGCGTCGTCGTCGCGGTGGGCGACGCGGCGGGTCGGCTGCTCTGGATCGAGGGCGACCGCAACGTGCGGCGCCTCACGGGCGACATGGGCTTCGTCGAAGGCGCCAACTGGTCGGAAGACGCCGTGGGCACTTCCGCACCGGGCACCGCGATCGCGCTCGACCGGTCGGTGCAGATCGCCGGCGCCGAGCACTTCAATCGGCTCGTCCAGCCGTGGTCGTGCAGCGCCGCCCCCGTGCATGATCCCGAGACCCGTCGCATCCTGGGCGTCATCGATGTCACGGGCGGCCTCGAGGCCGTGACGCCGCAGGCGCAGCTGCTGGTGGATGCCACCGCCCGGGCGATCGAGGGAGAACTGCTTGTCGCGCGGCTCCGCGCCCGCGCCGTCGAGGGGCAGGCTCTTCCCCACGGCGCCACGCGCCGCCGTCCGCCCACGCGGCGCGTCGAACCCACCCGGGCGACGCTCCGGGTGCTGGGACGGGACCGCGCGCTGATCGAGGTGGCGGGCGCGGGGGTCGAGACGCTGTTCGAGCTCGGTCCCCGCCACGCCGAGCTGCTGCTCATGCTCGCCGTGCACCGCCAGGGGCTGTCGGCCGAGCGATTGGCGGAACTCGTGTACGGGGAGCCGGGCGACGGTGCGCGCGGGGCGGGTGCGACATCCGTCACCCTCCGCGCCGAGATGGTGCGCCTGCGCCGTGCGCTCGCGGCATCCGCGCCTGCCCTCGTGCCGGAGTCGCGGCCCTACCGTCTCGGCGTCGAGATCGAGACCGACGCACAGCAGGTGCTGTCGCTCCTCGACCGTGGCGCGCATCGCGTCGCCCTCGCCGCCTACCGGGGCGATGTGCTGCCGGACTCGGACGCGCCCGGGGTCCAGGAGTTCCGCGACACCGTCCGCGTCGCGCTGCGTGAGGCGCTCATGGCCGAGGCATCCGTCGATGTCCTGCTCGCGTTCGCCGAGACGGATGCCGGAGCCGACGATGTCGAACTGCTGAGGCTGTGCCTCTCGCTGCTGCCGGCACGGTCGCCCCGTCGAGCCGGTCTCGTGGCGCGGATCGAGAAGCTCGAACGCGATGGCTGATCGACCGGGAGGTCACGTCTCCGAAGACGAGAGATCGAAAATCGCTAGCTAAACTAGCAACATGGGCGTAGCCTGCCGGTGACAGCACGCAGAGGTGCTGTCGGGGGAGGGAAAGAAATGCGCAAGAAGATCCTGATGACGGTCTGTGCCGCCGCTCTCGCCACCGCCGCTGCGCTGTCCGCGCCGGCGATGGCATCGGCGGAGGGCTACGGCAAGGAGATCAAGGACGGTTGCGGCGCGAGCTACGGCCAGCTCGTGTCGGCGGCCCGTGCCAGCGGCCATGTCGAGGGCAGCGTCAGCGGAGCGATGAACTTCGTCGACAGCGGCCTGGCGGCGGCCCACGGCTGCGGCTGACCGTGGGAACGCCCGCCGTGCTCTCGTGGGCGCGGCGGGCGTCTCCTGTCGGGCGCAACGTTCTGCAACCTCCTGCGTCGTAGCTTCTACGCATCGCGACGAGCACCGTCGCACAATGCGTCGAAGGAGACCATCATGACCATCGTCGAAGAGGGCGTCTCGAGCATCTACGCCGCCCCCGGGCAGCGCGGCTCGATCGCCGACTACCGCCCCCGCTACGGCCACTACATCGGCGGCGAGTTCGTCGAGCCGATCAAGGGCCAGTATTTCGAGAACATCAGCCCCGTCACCGGCAAGCCCTTCACCGAGGTGGGTCGCGGCACGGCCGAAGACATCGACCGCGCGGTGGATGTCGCGTGGAAGGCGTTCGAGTCCTGGAAGCGCACCACCCCGGCCGAACGCTCCGTCATCCTCAACAGGATCGCCGACCGCATCGAGCAGAACCTCGAGAAGATCGCCGTCGCCGAGACCTGGGAGAACGGCAAGCCCGTCCGCGAGACGCTGGCGGCCGACATCCCGCTCGCCGTCGATCACTTCCGGTACTTCGCCGGCGTGCTGCGTGGCCAGGAGGGCTCGCTCAGCCAGATCGACGAAGACACCGTGGCGTACCACTTCCACGAGCCGCTCGGCGTGGTCGGGCAGATCATCCCGTGGAACTTCCCGATCCTCATGGCCACGTGGAAGCTCGCCCCCGCGCTGGCCGCCGGCAACTGCGTGGTACTGAAGCCGGCCGAGCAGACGCCGGCGTCGATCCTGTTCCTCTTCGAGCTCATCGGCGACCTGCTGCCCGCGGGCGTCGTCAACATCGTCAACGGGTTCGGCATCGAGGCGGGCGCGCCGCTGGCGCAGCACAAGCGCATCCGCAAGGTGGCGTTCACGGGCGAGACGACCACAGGCCGGCTCATCATGCAGTACGCCTCGCAGAACCTCATCCCGGTGACTCTGGAGCTCGGGGGGAAGAGTGCGAACGTGTTCTTCGAGGACGTCGCCCGCGACACCGGCGACGCCTACTACGACAAGGCCCTCGAGGGCTTCACGCTCTTCGCGCTCAACCAGGGCGAGGTCTGCACGTGCCCGTCGCGAGCGCTCATCCAGCGCTCGATCTACGACGGCTTCCTCGGCGACGGGCTCGACCGCGTGGCGAAGATCGTGCAGGGCAATCCGCTGGACCCCGCGACCATGATCGGCGCGCAGGCCTCGAACGACCAGCTCGAGAAGATCCTGTCGTACATCGAGATCGGCAAGGCGGGTGGCGCCAAGCTCCTCGCCGGGGGAGAGCGCGTCGACCTGGGCGGCGACCTGTCGGGCGGCTACTACGTCGCCCCGACGGTGTTCGAGGGCTCGAACGACATGCGCATCTTCCAGGAGGAGATCTTCGGCCCGGTCGTCTCGGTGACCTCGTTCGACGACTTCGACGACGCCATCTCGATCGCCAACGACACGCTGTACGGGCTCGGCGCGGGTGTCTGGAGCCGCTCGGGCGACACCGCCTACCGCGCCGGGCGCGCCATCGAGGCGGGTCGCGTCTGGACGAACACCTACCACCAGTACCCCGCGCACGCGGCGTTCGGCGGGTACAAGCAGTCGGGCATCGGCCGCGAGAACCACCTCAAGATGCTCGACCACTACCAGCAGACGAAGAACCTGCTCGTGTCCTACGCCGACGGCGCGATGGGCTTCTTCTAAGCCGGCCGATCAGGCCGTCGCGTCCCGGAGGGGTCCGGCGCGGCGGCCTTCCCCGGGGGAGCCGGTCGCCGGCCGCTCACCCTCGGCATCCATGTCCCCCTTCCCGCCCGTGACGTCCCGGACTCGGCCGGCAGCGCCCTTCGAAGCGATCGAGATCGGGACACGGACAGAGAGAGGCGAGGCGATCGCCATGACCCGGATACGCGCACACTCGCGGGTGGCGGTGACGGATGCCGCGGCATCCCTTCTCCGCCGGCTCACGGCCGAGCACGGCCCGCTGATGTTCCACCAGTCCGGCGGCTGCTGCGACGGCAGCGCACCGATGTGCTTTCCGGTGGGGATGTTCGTCACGGGGCCGTCGGATGTGCGGCTCGGCGAGTTGGACGTGGGTCTGGGCGACCCGCTGGAGGTGTTCATCTCGGCGGCGCAGTTCGAGTACTGGAAGTACACGCACCTCACGATCGACGTCGTTCCCGGCCGCGGCGCCGGGTTCAGCGTGGAAGGCCCGACCGGCAGCCGCTTCATCATCCGCTCGCGGATGCTCGACGACGCCGAACTGGAGCACTTCGGCCTGCGCGGCTAGAGCCAGCCGTTCTCTTCCGCGATGCGGGCGGCGTCGGCGCGGTTGCGGCCCTCCGTCTTGCCGATGGCGCTCGACAGGTGGTTGCGCACGGTGCCCTCCGACAGGTGCAGCATGCGGGCGATGTCGGCGTTCGAGCCGCCGGTGCGGGCCGCGGCCAGCACGTCGGTCTCGCGCTCGGTGAGCGGCGACGCGCCCTGGGCGAGCGAGTCGGCCGCAAGAGCCGGGTCGACGACCCGCAAGCCCTCCGCGACGCGGCGGACGGCGTCGGCGAGCTGGGCGGCCGGTGTGTCCTTGACGACGAAGCCCGACGCGCCGGACCGCATGGCGCGGGCGAGGTACCCGGGCCGCCCGAAGGTCGTCACGATCAGCACCCGGCAGGCCGGGAAGGCGGCGTGCAGCGCGGCCGCCGCGGCGATGCCGTCCATCCCCGGCATCTCGATGTCGAGCAGGGCGACGTCGGCTGCTGCGGCCTGGGCGGCCGCCACGACCTCGTCACCGCGGCCGACCTCGGCGACGACCTCGATGTCGGGCTCCAGCCCGAGCAGGGCCGAGAGCGCTCCGCGCACCAGCGCCTGGTCGTCGGCGATGAGCAGGCGGATCACAGCGCCACCTCCAGGCGGAAGCCGCCGAGATCGCTGCGGCCGACCGAGACACGTCCGCCCGCGGCATCCACTCGCTCGCGAAGACCGGCGAGACCGGTGCCGCCGCCCGCGCCGCCCTCGCCCTGCGCGGCCGGGACGAGAGGCCCGACGCCGTCGTCCTCCACGACGATGCGGCGTGGCTCGAGCCGGATGCGGCAGCGGTGCGCCTTCGCGTGCCGCACGACGTTGGTCACTCCCTCGCGCACGACCCAGCCGGCGAGCTCCCGATGCTCGGGCGCGACGGCATCGGTGGTCGCCGGCGCATCGAGCTCGATGTCGACGGCCGCGAGGGCGACGCGGGCAGCGGCGAGTTCGCCGCTGATGCTCACGCCTCGAAAACCCGCGACGGTGGCGCGCACGTCGGCCAGTGCCCCGCGGGCGAGCGCCTCGACCTCGGCCAGTTCGACCTTGGCGCGCGCGGGATCGACGTCGACGAGCCGCCCGGCGAGCTCGGTCTTGACGGTGATGACGGTGAGCGAGTGCCCGAGGATGTCGTGCACGTCACGCGCGACGCGGCCACGCTCGCGCTCGGCGGCGAGACGTTCCACCTCACGCTGGGCCATCCGCATGCGGGCGAGCGAATCGATCGACCGCATGAACGCGGCCATCATCAGGGAGATCGAGGCGATGATCGCCGGCACCCACAGCACGTCGGCGTTCCAGCCCACGTCGATCACGTCGAACAGCAGCGCGAGCGCGGCGAGGCTGAAGATCGACATCCACGTCACGCGCCAGGGCAGCAGGGCCGTCGCGATCAGCACGCCGACGTAGGTCCACAGCGAGCCGATCCCCCAGCCGAGCCAGGGCCACATCGCGAACGACAGGGCGAACACCGCCAGGATCGGCACCGCTCGCCACCGGAGCGGGATCGTCCAGCTGATCGGCGTCGCGACGAGGAAGGCGACCGCGTAGCCGCACAGCACGGCGATGCCGATCGCAGCTGACGCCGTCGACTCGGCGGCCCCCACGATCTCGGTGCCGGCGCTGAACATCCACAGCAGCGACACGCCGCCGCCCATGTACCACCGCAGCGCGGGCATCGACCAGAGTACCGAGGGCACCGTGTATCCGTCGACCGGGCGACTGCCGCCGGGTCGCATGATCCACAGCGGCCCCCACCCCTGCCTGTCGGAACGGTCGCTCACTGCCTCACCTCGTCTCTCACCCTAGAACGCCCTTCTCCGCTGTCGCGCTCCGCGTCGAGCCAGGGGATTCCCGTCGAGACCGGTGACGTCGCCCTCGGTCTGGCCGAAAATCCCCTGCTTCGGCGCACGGGAGCGCTGACGGATGCCGGCGGCCAGGGCCGCCGGCATCCGCTTCCTGTCCTCACACGCGCTTCGTGTCGCGGCGGAAGAAGAACACGGTGCCGGCGACGAAGATGCCGAGCCACACGATCGCGTTGATGAGCGCCAGCGGAGCGAACGGGTCGCCCGTGAGCGGCTCGCGCGCGATCTCGCTGATGCCGTACACCGGCGTGAACCGGGCGATGACCTGCATGAAGTCGGGCATCGTGCTGATCGGGTAGAAGAGGCCGCCGAGGAATGAGAGCAGCACGATCGCGAGGCTCGTGATCTGTGCGGCGTTCTCGCCGGGAACCATGTAGCCGACCATGAGCCCGAGCGTCGTGAACACGGCGCCGGCGAGCAGCCAGGCGGCCAGTCCGGTCGCGATCCACTGCACCGGTGTGAGGTCGATGCCGCTGATGGCACCGGCCAGGTACGTCGCGACGATCGCGAGCAGACCGAAGAGCATTCCGGCGATCATCTTGATCAGCACGTTCACGAGCGGGTTGAGCGGCGTGAGCCGCAGCTGGCGACTCCAGCCCTGCGCCCTCTCCACGGCGACGGCCGCGCCGGTCTGCGTGGCCGACATCATGGCGCCGTACATCGCCATCGACACCATGATGTACGCGGCGACCGACGGCCCGCCCTGCGAGAGGGGGGTGGCGGTGAGCTGCTGATCACGCATCGGCAGACCGATGATGACGAACATCACGACCGGGAAGGCGACGGTGAAGATGAGCGTGCGGCGGTTGCGCAGCTTGCGCTTCAACTCGATGACCAGGTACGTCAGGTTGAACCCGCCGAAGGGCGGTACGCGGCGCTCGAGCTGCACGCGATCGGCGGTCTGGGCGCCGGCGGCTGAGGTGGCGGTGGTCATGACTTGTCCCCTTCGGAGGTGAGGGCGAGGAAGACGCTCTCGAGGTTCTGGGCGGTGATCTCGACGTCGCGAGCCGCGGTGCGGGTGAGCAGATGGCGGGCGACGGCGTCGGAGTCCTTGGTGTGGATGGCGACGCGGTCGCCCTTGGTCTCGACGTCTTCGACGCCCGGGAGAGCGGCGATCGAGACCGGGTCGGCGCCGGGCAATGTGGCGTGCACGATTCGGCCCGAGACGAGGTTCTTGATCTCGGCCGTCGTGCCGTCGGCCACGATGCGGCCCCGGCTCATCAGCACGATGCGGTCGGCGTACTCGTCGGCCTCGTCGAGGTAGTGGGTCGCGAACAGCACGGTGCGGCCACGGGCGGCGTCGGCCCGGATGGCGCTCCAGAACGAGCGGCGTCCCTCGACGTCCATGCCGGTGGTCGGCTCGTCGAGGATCAGCAGGCCGGGGTCCGAGAGGAGCGCCATCGCGAACCGCAGGCGCTGCTGCTGGCCGCCCGAGCACAGCCCGACCCGGCGGTCGCCGATCTCGGTGATGCCGGCGCGCTGCATCACCTCGGCGACCGGGCGGGTGTCGGCGAACAGGCTCGCGGTGAGGCCGAGCGTCTCGCGGACGGTGATGTCCTTCAGCAGCCCGCCGGTCTGCAGCACCGCGCTCACCAGGCCGTGGGCGATGGCTGCGCGCGGCGACTCGCCGAACACCTGCACCGATCCGGAGTCGGGGTTCGAGAGCCCGAGCAGCATGTCGATCGTGGTCGTCTTGCCGGCGCCGTTCGGGCCGAGGAATGCGACGATCTCGCCGGGCCGCACCCGGAGTGTGACGCCGTCGACGGCGGTGACGGCGCCGAAGCCCTTGTGCAGCTCGGTCGCGTCGACGGCCCAGAGCGGGGCGGCGGTCGACGTGGCCCGCGTCGCCGTCGTGGTCTGTGTGATGTCCATGTCTCCATGGTCGCGAGGCCGGGCACCGACCCCCTCACACGCGCGTCACGACGTGCCCGTGACATCCGTCATGGGTGCCGGGTTCGGGGCGCCCGCCGCCCGTCCGTCCCGCCCAGGCCGACGGCATCCTTTTTCCGGGTTTGGGGCGCATGGCTCACGTTTGGGGCGCACGGCGTACGCCCCAAACGGACGCGGTGCGCCCCAAACCCGGAGTGGCCCAGGGCGCGGCCGGAGCCGGGCGCGTCAGGCGCTGTCGCGGATGTCGCGTGCGAAGCCCTCGGCGTGCGCGCGCAGCGCCTCCATCCGGCGCCGTCGGGCGGCAGCGACGTCGAAACCGAGATACGCGGGGGGCATGGGCCGGCGCGCGTTGGCCGAGCACTCGAAGTTCTCGCACAGCAGAGTGCCGACGGTGTCGCCGTTGCGGCCGGCCTTGCCGGCACGCTTCGCGCCGAACAGCACGACGTCGTTCGGTAGGGTGACGTCCTCGCACCACGAGCACTGCGCACGGGTGCGAGTGCGCTGCTCGGTCTGGCGCAGCAGAATGCCGACGGGCTCGTCGTCGACCGGCACCACGATGAAGCCGGCGAGCGGCTGCTTCGGGTCGCGCCAGCCGAAGTAGTCCAGATCCTGCCAGTTCACGCCGGCGAGGTCGGGGACGACGAGGGCATTGCGTTCGCGCAGGGAGGCGTTGACGAAGGACGCGCGGATGTCCTTCTGGGTGTAGGCGTGCATGATTCGATTCCTTGTTCACAGAGGGTTCGTCGCGATGCGACGGAGAGCGGATGCCGCGGACCGATGGTCCACGGAGAGTCGGCGGCGTCGCTCCTGGTCGAAGACCGGGCGACGCGTGCGGCTACCTCCGCTCGGCGCGAACAGCGCCGAGTACCCCCTCACGCCCGTGGGGCGTCGTGATCGTCGAATGCACGCCCGACAGCATACGCTCGTGCGCCTGGGCAGACGTCGGTATCACGTGCTCTCGCCGAGACCACACGCTGTGCGTGCGCGCGACGTGTGCACTCGACGAGAGCACATGATCCGCGCGGCGCCGGCGGGCCCAGACCCGCTCAGCGCAGGAGCGCGCCGCCCACCTGCACGACGATCCAGAACAGGACCAGCACGCCACCGACGACGATCGGCACCCACGGCACCCCGCGCTGCAGGCGGCGTCCCTGGGCGGCGACGCCGGGCGGTGGGCGGAGCGCATCCCGCGGCGGTGTGAAGGGGACGCTCGCTGCTGCCCCGCCGCCCGCCGGCGCGGCGGCCAGACCGGCGCCCGCGGCGAGTGCGGCAGCGCCCGGGGCCGCGGCATCCGGAATCATCCTGTCGGCGGCGAGCCGCTCGTCACGCCACCGCGCCCACTGCGCGAACTTGTCGAGGAGCGCCCCGACCACCGAGAACAGCCAGGCCCACGTCTGCGGGTCGAGGGTCGAGAAATCGCGCTTGGCATAGAGGAACAGCCAGTCGTCGACGATCTCGACGTCGAGGGCGGCGGCGTTGTCGATGAAGCGCGCCATGATGTCGGGCGTGAAGAGGTAGAGCGCGTCGCGCTCGTAGTCGGCCGGGCAGTAGAGCGAGAAGTACCGGTCGAAGTCGCCCTCGAGGCTGAGCCGCTGGTCCTTGTCGAAGGCGAGCGGCAGGTTCGACCCGAAGAGGCCGTTGTTGCTGGTCGCATCCAGCACGATGTGCGGCAGCGGGGTGTCGAGCTTCACCGCGACATAGCCCCAGTGGTGGGTCTGCTGGTTCTTGCCCGAACCGGTCGTGTACCGGTAGTTCGCGAACTCGACGAAGCGCGGGCGGTCGCCCCGCACGATGTCGGTCGAGTGCCGCGAGTTGCCGAGCGAGAAGATCATGCCCGGCAGCCCGGGGTTGTCGAAGCGTGGCACGTACTGCATCGCGTTGGCGCGCGCGAACCCGTCGAGGCGGTACATGCGGTCGCTGCCCGTGCGGGCGCCCCGGACGGACAGCGCGATGCCCACGGCCGCGATGATGCCGATCACGAGGATCGGGGCGAACGCGAAGAGGAGTGCCATCCCGCCTCCGCCCTCGGCGCCGATCGCGCTCACCGCCGTGGAGATCATCGTCACCGCGATCGAGCCGAACACGACCAGCACGACGACCGCGACGCCCACGAAGATCAGCACGCCGCTGAAGGGCGAGCTCTTCAGGCGACCGGTGCGGCGCAGCTCCTGCACGAAGGCCCGGGCTGCCCCCGGCGGGACGTTCTCCACGAGGGGACGCGCGTCGAACGGCAGGGACGAGGCGCCGGATGCGACAGAGGGAACGCTCACTCGACCACGCTACCCGGCACGTCCCGGGGTGTCGGGATCGTCTGGGTGCGGCATCCGTCCCCTGCTCGCCGCCGTCCGACGTCCCTAGCTGGCCCGGCGTAGAGTCCTGACAGAACTCGCGTCGGATCGTTGATAACCGATTATCGATTAGTGTAGGGTCGTCTCGTCCCGATGATGTGCCACGAGAGGATCGACGATGATCAGCAGACGTACCCTCACAGCTATCGGCGCCGGAGCGGCCGCCGTGACGCTCCTTGCCGGCTGCTCCTCCACTCCGAGCGGGGGTGAGGGTTCCGACGAGAACGTCGAGTTGCGCGTGCTGGTGAACGTGACGCCCAACCTCACCGAGGACTGGTGGAACGAGCTCGTCGCGCCCTTCGAAGAGGCGAACCCCGACATCGACGTCGTGATCGACAATCCCGGCGCCGAAGGCGTGAGCGCCGCGGTGCCGCGCCTGCTCGCCGCCGGCCAGGCGCCCGACATCGTGCAGTCGCTCGCGCCCACCCCCGACCTCGCCGAAGAGCTCGTCGACCTGTCGGAGTACGACTGGGCCTCCGGCGGGCCGCTCGCCGACCAGTACTCGATCGACGGCAAGTACTACATGGCGGGCGTCGGCGTGCAGCTGCAGAGCCTGTGGTTCTACAACAAGGACGCCTTCGAAGCGGCGGGGATCACCGAGCCGCCGACCACCGTCGACGAGCTCAGCGACGATCTCGCCCGGCTCAAGGACGCCGGCTGGACCGGCATCCAGACGGGTGGCGACTGGATGTCGAGCCACGCGCTGCAGACCCTCGCGCTGCCGTCCGTGGTCGGCGAGAACCCCGACTGGTACGCCGACATGAACTCCGGCAAGACCACGTTCTCGAAGAGCTACGGCGACTACACCGACCTCTACGCCGACTGGATCGCGAAGGGCTACACCAACGCCGACGCGCTGGGCGTCAAGTACCCCGACGCCGAGCAGAACTTCCTCGCCGGAAACACCGCTCTCTACCCGATGGGCAGCTGGTTCGTCGGCACCGAGGCGAAGGCCGAGAACCCGGCGCCGACCGGCGTCTTCCGAGGGCCGGCCGTCGACGGGGTGGACGATCCCGCCATGGGCGCGAACATCGCGAGTCCGTACGTGATCATGAAGGAGTCGAAGCATCAGGATGCCGCGGCCGAGCTGTTGGAGTTCCTCACCACCGACAAGGACGCGGTGCTGAGCCAGCTCGAGGTCGACGGCAACTACCGCGACGGCTATGAGTACGACATGACCGATCTCGGCACAGAGCTGCTGGCGATCGTGGCCGACACTCCGGCATCGGCCTACACGCCGACCGGCGGCGGCTATGGCGAGCGGAAGCTGCCCGACGGCTACTCCGGCGAGCTCAACACCCAGACGCAGGCCCTGCTCGGCGGCACTCCGGCCGACGACGTCAACGGGGCCATGGACGCCTGGTTCACCGCCAGCATCGACTGACAGAGGGCTTCCGCGCCGGCACTGCGCCGGCGCGGAGGCCATCGTCCCCCGTATCGACGACGACACGACACCCCGATGGCGACCACCACCTGACGGGCGGGAAAGCAGACTGAGATGGCCGACACCGTGGCCCGGCTGGCCGGCACCGCGAGAGCGCGAACGGAGGCGCCCGCCCGCCGCCGGCGCGCGTCATGGCAGGACCGCGCGGCCGGCGTGATCATGAGCGGGCCGGCGCTCATCGTCTTCATCGCGATGTTCATCGTGCCGATGCTGCTGGCGATCGTGCTGAGCTTCACCGACTGGAACGGCTACAGCCTCCACTTCGACTTCATCGGGTTCGAGAACTACGCCGATGCGTTCAAGAACCCGCGCACCATCGATGCGGCGGTGTTCACGGCGATCATCGCCGTGGTGGGCACGGTGCTGTGCAACGGGATCGGCCTGGCCGTGGCATCCCTCATCGCCGGCAACAGCCGCGGCAACACGGTGCTGCGCACGGTCTTCTTCTACCCGTACATCATCAGCGCGCTGATCATCGGATTCCTGTGGTCGGCGATGCTCGCACCGCAGGGCGCCGTCAATTCGCTGCTCGCCCAGTTCGGGGTGGCGCCGCTGCCGTTCCTCACCGACATGACCTTCGCGAAGGCCAGCGTGATCCTCACGATCGTGTGGTCGCACTTCGGCTTCAACATGATCCTGTACCTCGCCGGCATCAAGTCGGTGCCCACCGAGTACTACGAGGCGGCGACGGTCGACGGGGCATCGCGGTGGCAGCAGTTCCGCAACGTGACGCTGCCGCTCATCGCGCCCGTGCTCACGGTGAACCTCGTGCTGACGCTGGTGGGCCTGCTCAAGGCGTACGACATCGTGCTCGCCCTCACCGACGGCGGGCCGGCGGCGTCCACGCAGACGATCGTCTACCAGATCCTCAAGGACTCGTTCGCGCAGGCGCGACTCGGGTTCGGCGCGGCCCAGTCGGTCGTGCTCCTCATCGTGACCGCGGCGATCGGGCTCGCGGTGACCTTCGCGCGCCGCGGCGCCGATCGGAAGGCGAGCGAATCATGACGATCTCGACCGAGACGACCGGCCCGAACATCGCCGCCGAGGTGTTCCTGACAGACCCCGACGAACTGCCCCGGCGCAGGTTCGGCCGCGGTCCCCGCCGCCGCAGCGGGCCCGCCGCCGCCCGCACGCCGCTCGCTGCCACGATCGTGAAATGGGTGCTGCTGGGGGCCCTCGCACTGGTGATGCTGGTGCCGCTGTACATCCTGGTGATCAGCGCGTTCAAGCCGCAGGCCGACATCATCCTGCATCCGCTCGCGATCTCCCCCGACATGTTCACGTTCGAGTACCTCTGGAACGCGATCACGAGCGAGAAGTTCAACGTGGTCGGGGCCTACGGCATCACGCTCCTGTTCGTCGTGCTGGTGAACGTCTTCTGCATCGCGCTGTCGGCGCCGGTCGCCTACGTCATCGCGCGTGGACGGACGAAGTGGCACGTGGTGCTGCTGGTGGTGTTCGTGTCGGGGCTGTTCATCCCCGGTCAGGTCACGCTGATCCCGGTCGTGTTCGTGCTGCGCGTGCTGGGCCTCATCAACACGATCCCGGGATTCCTCCTCTTCGAGGCGGCCGCGACGCTGCCGGTGACGATCTTCCTGTTCGCCGCGTACCTGCGCACCGTTCCCCGCGACATCGACGAAGCGGCGGCCCTCGACGGGGCGGGACGGATCCGCGCGTTCTGGTCGTGCATCTTCCCGATCATGCGGCCGGTGGTCGCGACCATCGTCGTGCTCAACTCCATCGGCGTCTGGAACGACTTCGTGAGCCCGCAGATCATCCTCGGTCCTGGCTCGGGCATCTACACGGTGACCACCGGCGTCTATGCGGCGGTCGGCGAGTTCTCCACCGACTACACCGTGCTGTTCCCGACGCTGCTGCTCGCGATCGCGCCCGCCGTCGCGTTCTTCATCATCATGCAGCGGCACATCATCGGCGGCCTCGTCGCCGGGGCGACGAAGGGCTGAGCATGCCGGAATCCATCCCCGCCCGACCGCTGTCGTCGATCCCGGCATGGGCCGTGCTGCAACGCCGCCTGTTCGACGAGATCGAAGACGCTTGGCGTCTCTTCTCCGAGTCCTTCACGCGGCCCGACGGCGGCCTGCGGTTCGACGCGGTCTTCGAGGACCGCGACGGCGTCGACGACCTGTACGAGCCGTTCTTCAACTGGCCGGCGTTCTACCTGCTCGGCGGCAGCGACGACGTGCTCGCGGCGGCCAAGCACCATTGGGCGGGCGTGACGGCGCAACTCGCCGAGGCCGGCATGGTCACCGGTGAGTACGAGAACGGCTACGACTGGTTCCACCAGGGCGAGTCGCTCATCTTCTTCTACGCCCTGTGCGCCGCCGACCCGGCCGACCCGGTGGTCGCGGAGCGTGCGCGCCGGTTCGCCGAGCTGTACACCGACGATGCGCACGGCAACTACGACAGCATCCGCAACATCATCACCGCGCCCCACAACGGTGCGCTCGGCCCCCGCCCCGGATTGAGCGATCAGCCCGAGCCGTACTCGTCCGAGCGTCGGGAGATGCGGCCGTACGGCCTGCCGCTGCAATTCGTCCGGGATGTCGACGAGTGGGACGACCTGGCCGATCCGGCGCTCGCCGCGGCCATGGGCGAGGCGATGCACCGCGCGGCGGCGGGCGACGTGGCGGTGAACCTCGCCGCGACGAGCCTCGTCGCGAACCGCTGGCTGTACGACGGCGACGAGGCATCGGCCGCCTGGTTGCGCAGGTACGTCGACGGCTGGCGCGCCCGCGCCGCCGCGAACGGCGGACTGCTTCCCGACAACGTCGCGCCCGACGGCACCGTCGGCGGCCTGCACGATGGCCGCTGGTTCGGCGGTCACTACGGCTGGACCTGGCCGCACGGGCTCCCGTCGATCGGCATGGCCGCGGTCATCGCCGGCATCAACGAGTCCTTCCTCACCGGTGATGACGAGGCCCTCGATCCGGCCCGTGCCCTGCTCGACACGGTCCTCGACAACGCCATCGTCGCCCCGATCGCCGAGACGCCTTTCAGTCTGCGAGGCGGCTGGCTTGGGCGATGGGGAGCGGATGCCGCCACACCCGCCTTGCTGGTGCCCCACCGCTTCGGGCGGCACGGCTGGTTCGACTACGGCCCGATGCCGCTCGAGCTGCCGCTGTGGGTGTGGTGGTGGTCGCGCCGCGCCGACGACCTGGCGCGGGTGCGTCGCGCCGTCGCGGGTCTGCCGGCGATGGCCGAGCCGGTCAAGCCGTTCCGCGACAAGGCCGAGGCCGGGCATGAGGCGCCGTGGCTCGCATTCCTCGACGGCGACCTGCCCGACTACCCCGCGCGGGCGCTCGAGATGGCGCTGGGGCAGGTCGCGCGTCGCGTCGCGCTCATGCAGGGCGCGGCGACGGACCCGGATGCCGCGCACCTGCATTTCTGGCAGCGCGTGAACCCCGTCGTGACCGAGGTGCTGAGCCAGCTGGTCTCGGGCACGCCGCAGGTGCTCTACAACGGCGGCCTGCCTTTCGCCGCGGTCGTGTACGAGGATCCGGACGCCGGGCGCCCGGGGCTGCCGCCCGATGTCGCGGCCCTCGTGTCGCGCCTCGACGGCGACGACATCGACGTCGCTCTGGTCAACACGTCGACCACCCGCGCTCGACGCGTGGCGGTGCGGGCCTCGCGGTTCGGCGAGCGCCGCATCGGCTCGGTCACGGTGCAGACCGAGACCGGCGGCGCGTACCCCGGCCGCAGCACCGCGTACGCGTCCAGCCCGGGCGCGCCGGCGACGGTGACGCGCCGTCCGGCGACCGACGACGACGTGGTCCTGATCGTGCTGCCGCCTGCGCACCGCGCCGACCTGATCCTGCACACGGTGCACTCCGGCGTCGCGCCGCGGCACCGGCGCGCGGCATCCACTCTTCCCTTGTCTGTACCCGCCGAAGGAGTGCCCCATGTCTGATCCCGCTGCACCGTTCCCGCGACCGGCGTTCGAGTTGCCGGTGCGCGGCGGCGCCTACCGCCGCCCCGATCCGGAGACTCTGCGCGACCTCGAGCGGGTCTCGTCAGCGACCGCATGCGCCAAACTGCATGGAATGGGAATCACCCGGTCGTTCGTCGAGGGGCCCCGCCCGCTGGCGGAGGGGCAGCGGGTGGTGGGATCGGCGATCACGCTGCAGTTCATGCCCCAGCGCGAGGATCTCGCGTCGGGCCACGGTCAAGAATACGTCGAGCGGCATACAGCGCTGTGGCACGTGCTGGAAGAGGTGAAGCCCGGCGACGTCCTGGTGATCCAGGCGTTCGGCAGCAGGTACTCGGGCTGCATCGGCGACATCCTCGCGCGCTACTTCGTGAAGAAGGGCGGCGTGGGCATCGTGGTCGACGGGCGCATCCGCGATTCCGACCGCATCCGGGAACTGGGCCTGCCGGTCTGGTCGACGGGCACGACGCCGCACTACGCGTCGCAGACCGAGCTTTTCCCGTGGGCGTACGATGTGCCGGTCGCGGTCGGGGGTGCCCTGTGCATGCCCGGTGACGTCGTGATCGCCGACGGCGACGGCCCGGTCATCGTGCCCCAGGCGATGGCAGGGTCGGTGCTCGAGTCGGCGGCCGACCACGAGGACTGGGAGGCCTTCAGCCGCCGGCGCCTCGATGAGGGCGCGCGCCTCAGCGACTACTACCCGCTGACACCCGACTCGCGTGAGGAGTACGAGCTGTGGCGTTCCGCGCAGGCCTTCGCCCGCTGACGCCGACGCCCGGCGCCTCCGAGACCTTCGGGCTGGGCTGTGCGCCGATCGGCAACCTGTTCCACGCGGTCGCCGATGCCGACGCCGACGCGACAGTCGCTGCGGCGCTGGCCGCCGGCACCCGCTTCTTCGACACCGCCCCCCACTACGGCGCGGGCGCGAGCGAGGCCCGGCTGGGTCGTGCACTCGACGGCTTCCCGCGTGACTCGGTCGTCATCGCCACGAAGGTGGGCCGGAAGATCGTGGATGCCGGGGGCGAAGCTGTGCCGCCGGGCGGCGTCGGCGCCGATACGGTGGCCGACCTGTCCCGCGACGGCGTGCTGCGCAGTCTTGAGGGCAGCTTGAAGCGCCTGCGCACCGACCGCGTCGACCTGCTGTACCTGCATGACCCGATGGATGTCGACGAGGCGCTCGCGCACGTGATGCCGGAGCTGCTGTCGCTGCGCCAGCAGGGCGTCGTGCGGGCGATCGGCGTCGGAATGGTGTGGCCCGACCCGCTGACCCGGTTCGTTCGGGAGGCCGACATCGACGTCGTGATGATCGCCGGGCGCACCACCTTGCTGGACCACCGCGCCGAGCCCGAGCTGCTGCCCGCGGCTGTTGAGCGCGGGGTGGGGGTGGTGGCGGCCGGGGTGTTCAACTCGGGCATCCTCGCCGACCCGGTCGGCACGCCCTACTTCGACTACCGCGAAGCGTCGCCGTCGCTGCGCGCTCGTGCGCGGGAGCTGTCGGCGCTGTGCGATGCCCACGGGATCGACCTGCGGCATGCGGCCTCGCGCTACCCACTGCGCCTCCCCGGCGTCGAGGCGGTCGTCGTGGGTGCTCGCACGCCGGCCGAGGTGTACGACTTCGCAGCTGCCGAGCACGCGTCGATCCCCGACGAGTTATGGGCCCAGCTCGATCGCGCATGAGCATCGTCGACGCGCACATCCACCTCTGGGACCCGTCGCGGTCCTCGCTGTCGTGGTTCCGCGACGACATGGGCCTGCCGCGTGTGGCGTCGCCTGCGGCGTTCCGGGATGCCGCGGCCGGCGCCGCGCGTCCCGTCACGGCCGCCGTCGCTGTACAGGCCGGCGACACGCTGGCCGAGATGCAGTGGCTGCTCGA
This sequence comes from Microbacterium sp. ZW T2_14, assembly GCF_044987405.1. Lineage (NCBI taxonomy): Bacteria > Bacillati > Actinomycetota > Actinomycetes > Micrococcales > Microbacteriaceae > Microbacterium > Microbacterium sp. ZW T2_14. Next base: position 49,753 of record NZ_JBJDRK010000022.1, read on the forward strand.
GGTCGCGGCCGCGGATCCTGTGGTGCGGGCGGTGGTGCTGCAGTACGCACCGGGGTTCGACGGCTGGGCCGGGCTCGCGTCCGACGTGCTGAACGACCGGGTGCGCGGCATCCGGGTCGCGACCCCGGGTGGCGCGGCCGACCTGTCGGACGTTCCCGGACTGGACGTGTTGTGCGAGGGCGCGGGCGCCTCGGGGCGCGTCGTCGAGTTGCTCGTGCGGCCTGCCCAGCTCGAGGCCGTGGCGCAGTTGGCTGGCCGGCATCCGCATACGACGTTCGTGCTCTGCCATCTCGGGCTGGGCGCCGGCGCACCGACGAGGGAGTGGGAGGAGTCGCTGCGGCGGTATGCCGCCGAGGCGAACACGGCGGCCAAGTTCTCGGGCCTCACGACGGCGCCGGACGACCACGAGCGTCTGGCCGCGCTCGCCGCGACGGCATCCGACGCGTTCGGCGAGCACCGGCTGATGTTCGGCAGCGACTGGCCGATGTCCGCCCGCGTCGATTCGTACGAGCGTCTGGTCGATCGCGTCGAGCGCGCATGGCAGGGGCGATCCGACGACCTCTGGGCAGCGGCATCCGTGCAGGTCTACCGACTGTGATCGGAACTGCCGCGCTATTGCAACGTTGTAGTACACCGGTGTAGCTTCACTCGTACTACACCGGTGTACTACTTCGCCCGCTCGGCCGCAGACGGCTGATCGCCGGGGAGCGCGTGCGCCGAGCAGCAGGGGCGCGGTTGCCGCTGCATCCTTCGAAGAAAGGCTGTTCAATGAAGAATGAAACCGGGGTTCGGTGGCCGCGTGGCCTACGAGCTCGGGCAGCGACGGGACTCGTTCTCGCTGCGTCGCTCGTCGCCCTGACGGCGGCCCCCGCCTCAGCCGCTCCTGATCCGTGGGAGTCGCAGTCGGGGATCTACCACCGCTTCACCGTTCCCAAGTCGAGCGTGCCGTCGAATGCCTGCGGCAACTCGACGGGTGCCGGCGCTGAGATCGAGGGCAATTTCGGGCCGTCGAACACGTGGTCGCGCATGGGGCTCGACGCGAGCGGCTCGAACTGTTCCGCCAACATCGGCCCGCTCGAGCCCGGCCTGTACTACTACCAGTACGTCGCCACCATGGCCGACCGATCGCGGGTCGCCTTCCGCAACGCCGACACGCCTGTCGAGGTCACATCGCACCCCGACTGGAACACCCTCTTCATCCCCGGCGACGAGGTCGCGTGGATGGACGACGTCGCGGCGGGCGGCGGCTCTGTCGACGAACTCACGTACCCGTCGCCGGTGACCCAGTCGGAGCAGTCGGTGGCTGTGTGGACCCCGCCGGGCTACACCACCAAGGCAGCCAAGGCGCTTCCCGTGCTCTACCTGCTCTCCGACCAGGGCCAGTCCTTCCGGGAGTGGCTCGAGCTCGGCCGCGCCCGCCAGATCCTCGACAACCTCGCGGTGAGCGGCGACCTCTCGTCGATGGTCGTCGTGATGGCCGACGCCGGTGACGCCGACCCGGAGGCGGAGCTCCTCGACGGGATCGTTCCCGCCGTCACGTCCGCGTACAACGTTTCGAGCAAGGTGAAGCAGACCGCGATCGCCGGCATCGGGCGCGGCGCATCGCAGGCTCTCGAAGTGGCGGCCGACGAGCCCGGTGTGTTCGGCTCCGTCGGCTCGTTCTCCGGCTACCTGTCGGACAGCACGGCGGTCACGGTCGACCTGGCTCGCAAGATCAATGCCAAGACCGATCTGCTGCGCTTCTACGTCGGCAACACGCTCGACCCGAACTACAACGGCACCTACGAGGCCATGACCGCCCTTCAGCAGGCGGGCGTGCGGCTCGAGTTCGACGGCGTGCACCCCGAGACCGGTGGCGTCTGGGACACCTGGCGTGAGAACCTGCGCGACTTCGCCTCGCGTGCCTTCCAGCCGAGCGTCAAGGACCACGGCCTCAGCGAGGGTCACCGACCGCTCACCGAGCCCTACACCGCACCCGCTGCGGGGAGCATCACGACCCCGAGCATCGACGAGAACGGCATGGTCACCTTCGAGACCGGCACCCAGTGGGCCGACGCGAAGGACGTCGTGCTGTGGGGCGACTGGGCTCCGAACGGGCAGTGGTTCCGCATCCCGCTCACCAAGGAGGGCGACCGCTGGCGGGCGACGATCGGACCGATCGACGGCTACTACTACTGGCGCTACGAGGTGAACGGCGTCGGGTTCCACGATCCTCAGGACACGACGAATGTCGTGAACGTCGAGAGCCAGCTGTTCGTCCCGGGTGGCGTGCGCACGCCACTGCTGGCGGATGCCGCAGCCGACGAGACCGGAGAGCTCGCGACGCTCAGCTACAGCGGTGCCTTCGGCGCCTCGAAGCTCAAGGTCTGGACGCCGGTCGACTACGACCCGGACCGCGCCGAGCCCTATCCCGTCCTGTACCTGTATCACGGCTTCGGGCAGAACTACGCGGCCTGGACCGAGATCGGCCGGGCGAGCCAGATCCTCGACAACCTCTACGCGCAGGGCAGGATCAAGCCCATGGTCGTGGTGATGCCGGGGTACTCGGGTGCGCCCTTCGACATCTGGAACGAGCTGTCGGGCAACGTGATGCCGCTGGTGAAGTCGCAGTACAACGTGTCGGATGACCCGGCGAAGCGCGCGATGGCGGGTCTGTCGTGGGGCGGGTTCCTCACCCACGGCACGCTGGTGAACCACCCGGGTCAGTTCGGCTACTTCGGGATGTTCTCGCCGCCGTTCACCGCCGCGACGCTCGATCCCTCGACGCCCGGAGGCCAGACGGCCATCGCGACGACGAAGTCGGTCACGCTGTTCGCCGGCGACGTCGACACGGGCGCGGTCAACGCGATCAACGGCATCGAGTCGTCGATGAGCGCCAACGGGATCCCGGTCGTGAAGACGGTGGTCCCCGGACCGCACGGCTTCGACGTGTGGTGGCAGGGTCTCATCGACTTCCTGCCGCGGCTCTTCTAGCCGATTCGACAGGTGCGGGGGCCGACCATCGTCGGCCCCCGCACTCGGCTGTCCGCGCTCCGGCCTGCCTCGGTCGGTCAAGCGGAGGCGAGGCGGCGCTGTAATACGCTGACCACTGACCCGACGGGAGGCGGTAGAGCCGTGGCACGCAAGGCGAGCGGGTCCGCGACGATCCGCGATGTCGCGGAGCTCGCCGGCGTGTCGATCAAGACGGTCTCGAACGTGCTGAACGGCTACCCGTACATCCGGCCGGAGACCGACGAGCGCGTGCGGAACGCGATCCGCGAGCTGCACTACCACGTCAACGTCTCGGCGCGGAACCTCAGCCGCGGGCGCACCGGCGTCATCGCCCTCGCGCTTCCCGCCCTGCGGGGCGTCTATTTCGCGGAGCTCGCCGACACCATCATGCGCGAGGCCGCCACGGTCGGCCTGACCGTCTTCATCCAGCAGACGAACGACGAGCGGGATCGCGAACTGAGAGTCGTGAACGGCAGCTATCGCTCGATGGTCGACGGTGTCATCTACTCGCCGTTGGCGTTGGGACAGCAGGATGCCGCGCTCTTCGACGTCGACTTCCCGATGGTGCTGCTCGGCGAGCGTGTCTTCGACGTCGGCGTGGACCACGTGACGATGCACAACGTCGACGGGGCGAGGGCTGCTGCCGAGCACATGATCGCGCGCGGAGCGCGCACCATCGTGCCCCTCGGCGCGAAGGAGGACCAGTCGACGAGCAGCGGCACGCTGCGCATGCAGGGCTTCCTGCAAGCGCTCGAGGAGCACGGGCTCGAGGTCGATCCCCGCGCGATCATCGGGGTGCCCGACTACTTCCACGCAACAGGTGCCGCGACCATGGCCGAGATCCTCGACCGAGGCGTGAAGCCCGACGCCGTCGTCGCCTTCACCGACACCCTCGCACTCGGCGCGCTCTCGACGCTGACCGACCGCGGCTTGCGGGTGCCCGACGACGTGCAGCTCATCGGCTTCGACAACATCGAAGAGACCAGCTATTCCAGCCCTCCCTTGACGACGATCGACCTCGGCCGCGAGGCCGTCGCCGCCGCCGCTGTCGCGCTCCTCGAGGAGCGCATCCGCCTACGTCTCGACGGCGTCCCGAAGGAGGAACAGCCCCCTCCGCGCAAGGTCGTCGTCGACTTCCGTCTGGTCGAACGGCAGTCGACGCGGAGCTGACGTCCGGGCCTTGCCGCGCATTCGGTGACCCGGCGTGCCTCTCGACAGCGCAGTGTTCGCAATCGTCGCGCCAGCCTGGTCACCGGCCCCGATCATGAGCGATCGGATGCCGCGGGCGGGACAGGCGCGGAGCGACGGAGAGCACTCCGCGACGCGCCAGCGGGTGGGGGGACAGCAGACGAACCGCAGGTGACCGAGCCCGGCTACGCGTCGGCGTCGTCGGTCTCGTCGGTCTCGGGCATCAAGGTGCCCGCGGCGTGCGCGTAGAACAGTCGCGCGGCACTGTCGGGATCGCCCGCGTCGAGCGCCACCAGCAGGCTGCGGTGCCACTCCGCGACAGTGTGCCAGTCGCCCGGGAACGACGGGTCGCCGAGCACGTGGAGTGCGCGCAAGCTGGGCTCGATGATGTCCCACATGCGCGGGAGGTAGACGTTGCCGCTCGCCTCGATGACGCCGCGGTGGAAGGCGAAGTCGAGCTCGCGGAAGGTGCCGAGGTCCTTGACCTCGGCTGCGGCGTGCATGTCGGCGATGAGCTGCTCGAGGCGTCCGTGGGCGTCGGCATCGAGGGCGCCGCAGGTCAGCCGGCCCGCGATCGATTCGAGCTCGGCGCGGGCGACCTTGGCCTGCGCGACCTCCTCGTCGGAGTAGCTCGAGACGAAGTTGCCCTGATGGCGCACGTGGGTCACCAGGCCCTCGTGGGCGAGCTGCTTGAGCGCGTCGCGCACCGGTGCCTGGCTCACCTGCAGCCGGCGTGCGAGCTGTGATTCGACCAGCTGCTCGCCGGGCACGAGCGAGCCCTCCTTGATCATCGTCTTGACGAGCTCGTAGATCTGGTCCGAGAGCAGACCGCGCTTGAGCTCGGTGACCGAGCTGAGCGCATCGGTCATGGCGACACCCCCGCGGTCTCCGCGCCGACCGGCATCAGCGACGCGTGGGCTCGGAGCCAGGCATCGGCGATGATCGCGGACCCCTGCGGGGTCGGGTGTACGCCGTCGGGCGCGATCGCCGACGCGCCGTTCTGTGCCGCCGCCGACGTGACGGCGTCGTGCAACTCGACCAGCGTCGCGCCGAAGCGCTCCGCGAGCCGCCGCACCGCGTCGCGCTTGCCGTTCAGGTCGTCGAGCCAGGCCACCTGGTCGTCCCGCACCGGCACGAAGAAGGGCTCGATGAGGACGAGGCGCTCGACGCCGGCATCGCGCGCGACCTGCAGCAGCCCCTCGACGGTGGCCTCGAAATCCGCCGCGGATGTGGGGTCGTCGCTGTCGAAGCGACGCCACATGTCATTGACACCGACGTAGACGGTGAGCACGTCGGGCTCCGTGGCGAGCACATCGTGCCAGCGTGCGGCGAGGTCCACCGCGCGGTCGCCTCCGATCCCCTGGTTGACGACGGTCATGCCGGCGTCGCTGTCGGCGACGGCCTGGGCGATCAGCGCGACGTAGCCGTCACCCAGCGACGTCGCGTCTTCGCGGTCGCGTCCGGCGTCCGTGATCGAATCGCCGGCGAAGACGAGAGTGGTCGTGCGAGGCATCCGTTCGGTCCCATCGTTGGAGCGTGTTCCGCCAGCCTAATCGATAATCGCTTGCAAGCGGCCCCGCGGCCTGCGGACCTCGGCGGAACACCGCGGCTGCCGTGAACATATCGTCTCGCGAGCGCCCTGGCGAGGGCCGACGTGCACGGCAATGACCCCGAGGGGGCGGCCCGTCACCGGTTGATATCGTCCGCGTCCCACGTCAGCATCGTGTCCTCGCGGATCGGCAGCGCCTCCAGCTCGGGGTGCGTGCACACGGCGCGCACGAACTCGCTCGTGCCCGCGACGATCGTCGAGTCCCAGTCCACTTCGGTCGCGATGGCGAACGCGTGGTCGGCGGGCCAGATCCAGCTCGGCGACGCCGTCCACTCCGGCGCGCGCTCGGCCCACGGCACGCGGGCCGCCCATTCCGGTGTCGTCAGCTCATCGAGCCGGGCGCGGAAGAGCACGTGCCCGCGGTTCGGAAGCGTCAGGCGCTCGCCGCGCGAGATCTCGTCCGAGAGCAGACCCGGCTGCCAGGTGGGCTTGCGGAAGACGTTGTTGAAGGGGTCGCCGATGCTCTGGCCGAGCATCCTCTGATGGTGCTCCGCGAGGGCGGCCTGCTCCGCCGCCTCGCGCATGGCCGCTCCGGATCCGGCTTCGGCGGCGACGCCGCCGTCCTCGAAGGAGGAGCGGTACCAGAGGGCGGTCGACGCCGACGAGGTGCCCATGGATCCGACGAGCCCGCCCCAGCCTTCCCACACCGCGACGAAGGCGTCGTCGGGAGTGGCGGTGTGCTCGGCCGCGACCGTCGCCAGGGCGGCGACCGAGACCGGGTCGAGACATCCTTCCCGTGGTTCCGAATAGCGCCAGCCGTCGGCGTCGACCGGATCGGACTCGCGCGCCTCACGGTCGCCGCGCACCAGCCGATGCCACTGGGCGCCGGCGTGCATGATCGTCCCGAACGCCGTCGCCGTGTCGGCCCAGCGGGCGCGTTCCGCGTCGACGGCGAGTTCGCCACTGGCGGCCGCCTGCCACTCGGCGAGACTCCACCCGGAGGGCTCGGCCGGCCAGGATCGCCCGACCGGCCGCTCACGCGTCACGAGGTGGAAGACCCGCGCGTACGCCGCGAAGCCGCGCGGCACCACGTCGTGCATCGTGCCGCGCCACGGCACGTCGATGCCGGCGTGCAGCCAGTCGCCCGCGGCAGTGTCGCCGGTCCACTCCATGCGCACACGCTACCGGGCAGAATCGGTGCCATGACCGAGGCCCGTACGAACCCCGACGATCTCGAAGCCCTGCGCGCGGCATCCGACGTCCTGGCCATCGATGCCCTCCTCAGCGCCGACGAGCTGGCCGTCCGCGACCACGTGCGCGCCTTCGTCGACGACGAGATCAGGCCCCACATCGCCGACTGGTTCGACCGCGGCCACTTCCCCGCCGAACTCGCACCCGCGCTCGGTCGCCTGGGCGTGCTCGGCATGACTCTCGACGGCTACGGATGCCCCGGCCGTAGCGCCGTCGAATACGGCCTGGCAGCGCTCGAGCTCGAGGCCGGCGACTCCGGCATCCGCACGTTCGTCTCGGTGCAGGGATCGCTCGCGATGGGCTCGATCCACCGCTGGGGCAGCGAGGAGCAGAAGCAGGAGTGGCTGCCGCGCCTCGCGGCGGGCGAGGCGATCGGCAGCTTCGCGCTCACCGAGCCGACGGCCGGATCCGATCCGTCGAGCATGAAGACGTACGCACGCCGCGACGGGTCGGACTGGGTCATCGAGGGTGCGAAGCGCTGGATCGGCCTCGCCTCGCTCGCGCAGGTCGTCGTCGTCTGGGCGCAGACAGACGAGGGCGTCCGCGGATTCCTGGTGCCCACCGACACATCGGGGCTCGACATCACCGTGCTCGAGCCGAAGGGGTCGATGCGCGCGTCGGTGCAGACCGAACTGCGGTTCGACGGCGTGCGGCAGCCGGCATCCGCTCTGCTTCCCGGTGCCCGCGGGCTGCGCGGGCCGTTCTCGGCGCTCAACGAGGCGCGGTACGGGATCGTGTGGGGCGCGCTCGGCGCGGCCCGCGACAGCTACGAGGCGGCGCTGCGCCACGCCCTGCGGCGCGAGCAGTTCGGGCGTCCGATCGCCGGGTTCCAGCTGACGCAGCGCAAGCTCGTCGACATGGCGGTCGAGCTGCAGAAGGGCGCGCTGCTCGCGCTGCACATCGGACGCGCGAAGGATGCCGGCACCCTGACGCCCGTGATGATCTCGCTGGGCAAGCTCAACAACGTGCGCGAGGCCATCGCGATCGCCCGTGAGGCCCGGTCCATCCTCGGCGGCGACGGGGTGCTGCTCGAGAACTCCCCGATCCGGCACGCCGCGAACCTCGAGTCGGTGCGCACCTACGAGGGCACCGACGAGGTGCACACCCTCATCCTCGGCCAGCACCTCACCGGCCTCGACGCCTTCCGCTGATCCGGCGGCCGCGTCCGGGCTCTGCTTCGCCGAACCAGGGGATTTCGCGCGAGACATGGGGCGACACCCCCGGTCTCGCCGCGAATCCCCCGTCTCGACGGCAACGAGGCCGGGTCCGGCGGCGGCCTCGTGCTGCTCAGCGGTCCAGCTCGGCGTGGACGGCCTCCCGCAGCCACGCCCTGTACCGCTCGGGACTCCAACCCGACTGCGTCACGAGCTGCTGATATCCCTCCGGCGAGAGCAGGAATGACAGGGCGGCAGCGACGGCCTGCGGATCGCCGATGACATCGACGTACCCGCGACCGACGAGCTCGTCGACCAGCCGGCGATAGTCGGCGGCGCGGCGGCTGAGCATCCCCTGCAGCGCGGACTCCACCACGGGATCGGATGCCGCAGCCCCGAGAAGCACCGTCCACAGGGCGTGGCCACGGGCGTTGGCGACAGCGATCTGATCGAGCACGGCATCGAGGAACGACGCGTCGGGCGAGGACATCACACCCGATCCGACCTCGGTGTCGGTGAGCGACTCGGCATCCACCGTGCCCGAGAACACCACCTCGAATGCGGCGAGGAGCAGCTCGGCCTTGGGGGCAGCGGTCTTCACCGTCTCGGTCGAGACCCCCGCCTCGCGAGCGATGGCTGCGAGAGTCGTCGCCTGGTAGCCCCGGGTCGCGAAGAGCCGGGCGGAGGCCTCGACGATCCGTCTCCGGGTCTGCTGCGCCTGCCGGGAACGCAATTCGGATCGATACGACCGCGAGCGGCCGTCGGAGCCGGATGTATCAGCAGTCATTGACTTGCCTCTCAGGGTGGTGAATACTCCCACAGTACATCCGAATCCAGCGAAAGTCGCGCACATGTCCCGCTACCTCATCACCTGCACGCCCGCCCATGGCCACGTCATGCCCCTCCTGCAGATCACGCGGCATCTCGTCGCGCGCGGAGACCGCGTCGACTTCCTCACCAGCCCTCGCTACGCGGATGCGGTGCACGCTGCGGGGGCGCGGTTCGTGCCCCTGCCCGCGGAAGCCGACATCGACCTCGACGATGCGGATGGCGCGTTCCCCGAGCGCCGCGGATTGACGGGACCGGCCGCCATCCGCTTCGACATCACCCACCTCTTCATCCGTCCGGCCGCCGCGCAGCTGGCCGTCGTCCGCAGAGAGCTGGCGGCCGGACGCATCGACGCCGTGCTGACGGAGCCGCTGTTCCTCGGCGCGGCGCTGCTGTCCCGGCTGCCGCGCGAAGACCGGCCTCCCGTCGTCGCCCTGGGCATCTTCCCGCTGGGCTCCAAGAGCCGCGACACCGCGCCGTTCGGCTTGGGCGTCACGCCGCGTCCGGGTGCGCTCGGCCGCCTCCGGAACGCGATGCTGACCGTGATCGCGGAGCAAGGCATCTTCGGCGCCGTGCAGCGCGAGGCCGACGAGCTGTGCCGGCGTGAGGTCGGCGCGCCGCTGGGCGGCTTCGTGCTCGACTGGACCGCTCACGCCGATGCGCTCGTGCAGTTCACCGTGCCCGGATTCGAATACCCGCGATCCGACCTCCGCGCCAACGTGCGCTTCGCCGGGGTGCTTCCGGCGCCGCCCACCACGGTCGCGCTCCCCGACTGGTGGAGCGATCTCGACGGGTCGCGACCGGTCGTGCACGTGACGCAGGGAACGGTCGCGAACGCCGACTTCGGCCAGCTGGTGCTGCCGACGATCGAAGGGCTCGCGGCATCCGACGCTCTCGTCGTCGTCTCGACCGGGGGCCGACCGCGCACCGCACTGCCCGCGGACCTGCCCGCCAACGTGCGTGTCGCGGAGTACCTGCCGTACGACCGGCTGCTGCCCCTCACCGACGTCGTCGTCACCAACGGCGGGTACGGCGGCGTGCAGCAGGCGCTGGGCCAGGGCGTCCCCCTCGTGGTCGCCGGGCAGACCGAAGACAAGGTGGAGGTGTGCGCGCGCGTCGGGTGGTCGGGTGCGGGGATCAATCTCAAGACGAACCAGCCGACCGCGGCTCAGGTGGCTCGAGCCGTCGAACGCGTGCGTGCGGAGAGCTCCTTCCGAACGCGGGCACACGAGCTGTCGGCCGAGTTCGCCAGGGTCGACGGCCTCGAGGGGCTCGACTCGGCGCTCGCGGAGGTGGTGTCCGGTCGGCTCGACGCGGCGCAGTGAGCTCACCCGGCCAAGCGGCCGGCGGGCGACTCGCAGCCCGATTCGGCGGCGGTGGCGGCATCCGGTACCATAGGAGGGTTGTCCGTATGAGCGCGCACCTGCGTGCCGTGCGGATGACGTGCACACACACCCTCCTGCTGTCGGGAAATGCCCGGCAGCCGTTCTAGTCCGAAGGAGGTGGGTTAGTGACGCACCAGTACGAACTCATGGTCATCCTGAACCCCGAGATCGACGAGCGCCAGGTCGGCGCCAACCTCGACAAGTTCCTGAAGGTCATCACGACCGACGGCGGCACCATCGAGAACATCGACATCTGGGGCAAGCGCCGTCTCGCGTACGAGATCCAGAAGAAGAACGAGGGCATCTACGCCGTCGTCAACTTCACGGCGACCGCCGCGACCACGCAGGAGCTCGACCGTCAGCTCAACCTCAATGAGCAGATCATGCGCACCAAGGTGCTGCGTGCCGAAGAGGCCATCGCGATGATCGCCTCCGAGAAGCAGCGTGCCGACGAGCGCGCCGCTCGCAAGTCCGCCAAGGCTGCGAAGGCATAAGGCTGATGGCCGGCGAGACGATCATCACCGTCGTGGGAAACCTCACGGCTGATCCCGAACTGCGGTACACGCAGAACGGCCTCCCCGTCGCGAACTTCACGATCGCGTCGACGCCGCGCAACTTCGACCGCCAGGCGAACGAGTGGAAGGACGGCGAAGCGCTGTTCCTCCGCGCGAGCGTGTGGCGCGAGTTCGCCGAGCACGTGGCCGGCTCGCTGACGAAGGGCATGCGGGTCATCGCGACCGGCCGCCTCAAGCAGCGCAGCTACCAGGACCGCGAGGGCAACAACCGCACCGCGATCGAGCTCGAGGTCGACGAGATCGGCCCGTCGCTGCGTTACGCGACCGCACAGGTCACCCGCGCTGCGGGCGGCTCGAGCGGCGGCGGCAGCTTCGGCGGCGGTGGCGGTGGAGGTCAGGCTCGCCCGGCTCAGGTCGCCGATGAGCCGTGGTCGACGCCCGGCTCGACCGGCGGCGCTGCAGGCGGCGACGCCTGGGCGGCTCCCGGCGCCTACGGCGACGACACCCCCTTCTAAGGGTCGATCTCAGAAGCAGATTCCGGATGCCTCGGCACGAGGCATCCGATCAAGGAAACGTAAGGAACCACCATGGCTGGAAAGGCAACCGGCGATCGCCGGAAGCCGCGGAAGGGCGCGAAGAACGCGGCCCCCGCGAAGGCGATCCGTGTCGGTCTCATCGACTACAAGGACGTCGCGACTCTTCGCAAGTTCATCTCGGAGCGTGGCAAGATCCGCGCCCGTCGTATCACCGGTGTCTCGGTGCAGGAGCAGCGTCTGATCGCCAAGGCGATCAAGAACGCGCGCGAAATGGCGCTCCTGCCTTACGCCGGCGCTGGCCGCTAAGGAGCACCCAATGGCAAAGCTGATTCTCACGAATGAGGTCGCCGGGCTCGGAAGCGCCGGAGACGTTGTCGAGGTCAAGAACGGGTTCGCCCGCAACTACCTCATCCCCCAGGGCTTCGCTGTGGCCTGGACCCGCGGTGGCGAGAAGCAGGTGGCGTCGATCCGCGCCGCCCGCGAGTCCCGCGCGATCCACGACCACGAAGAGGCCGTGGCGCTCAAGAACGCCCTCGAGACCAACAAGGTCAAGCTGCCGGTCAAGGCCGGCGCCGAGGGTCGCCTGTTCGGCGCGGTCAAGACGGTCGACGTCGCGAACGCGGTGAAGGCCGCCGGCCTCGGCGACCTGGACAAGCGCAAGATCCACATCACCTCCCCGATCAAGTCGGTGGGCGAGCACGAGGCGACGATCCGCCTGCGTGACGACCTCACCGCCGTGATCACCCTTCAGGTGGTCGCCGCCAAGTAATACGGCGCTCACCGGTTGGTGAGCCTGTCGAACCAGGATGCCGCGGGCCGGTGCTCTTCATGAGCACCGCGCCCGCGGCATCCGTCGTTTCCGTGTCAGAAGACCCAGTTCGCGCCGGCGGCGACCGGCCACGACCAGGCAGCGGACGCCGCAGGCAGTGCCGCGGGTGTGCGCACGTCGATGAGCCCGGCCTGCGCGAGCGAGCTCAGTGAGACCGCGCCGAGATGCGCGGCGCCGAGCTCGCGGATGTCGAGCGCCAGGTCGGCGTCGTCGTCGGTGCGCAACACCTCCGCGTGTCCCCACGCCGTCGCGCGGACGCGCCAGCGCCCGGCGTTGGCAGGCAGCATCGCGTCCGTCACCTCGAGCACGACGTCGACGTCGCCCGCGTACCGGCGCTGCGCGAGGGCGGCGGGCAGGTCGACGATGCGCAGCCACGAGTTGTCCTGGTAGTCGGGTGCGGCGCCCCGGAGGTCGACGAGCAGCGTGACGATCGGGTCGTCGACGGGCAGGTTCGGGACCTGAACACGGGTCGTCAGGTCGAGGTCGAGCAGCACCGACCACATGCGGTGTGCGGCGGCGGCCGTCAGCGCGACGGCCTCGCGCACGTGGACGGTGCCTTCGGCGCCCGCGCGCTCCCACGACATCGTGCGGCGGAAGGTCGCGTAGGCGAGCACGGTGTCGGTCTCGTCGCGGACGAGCAGCAGCCGCAGCGACTCCTTGCCGCCGCGGAGTGCGGCGGGGTCGGCGTCGCGCGCCCTGCGCTGCTCCGGCGTCTCGCGCGTCGCCCAGCCCGGGCGGCCCAGGCCGTCGGGGAGCCGCGCGTAGTCGCGGTGCAGTGCGGCGACCAGGTCGCCGTGGGCCGCGGCATCCCACTCCTCCAGCGCGACCTCGAGACCCGCCGTGCCGGGCACCGGTCGGAGCGCGGCACCGCGCGGGATCGTCAGGCTCACCTGCGTGGAAGCCATGCCGTAGCCGAAGCGGCCGTAGATGGGCGTCTCGGCCGCCATCAAGCCCGAGATCGCCTCACCGTGCGCGAGGCAGTCGGCGAAGTGGTGCTCGATCATGCCGCGCAGGATGCCCCGGCGGCGGTGACCCGGATGGACGCCGACCCACGTCAGCCAGCCGCACGACACCTCCGCACCGGGAACGGGATAGGCCCGCAGCGGGTAGGCGCCGTGGAACCCGGCGAGCAGCTCGTCCTCGCCGACCGGCGCCACGCCGTAGGTGCGGTCCCAGCTGAGGGGGCTCGGCAGGTCGCGCAGCGCCTCGACCGAGCGTTCGGTCGGAAACGCCCAGACGTCGAGACGCACGACGTCCTCGAGGCGGTCGTGGCCGACGGGAGTGAGGCGGTAGGACTCGGGAACGGGCATCCCCCTACTCTGGCGAGCCACCGATGCCGGCGCAATCCGGCGGGCGGCGGCCGGGTGGCCCCGCGGAGACAGCAGGAAGCGGATGCCGCGAGCCCCCCGGGTCGCGGCATCCGCCTGCCCCCTCCGCCCGTCGCACCGGATCCAGGCATGGCCGGACGCGGCGGGCGGAGATGGGTCGTGCACCCCCGATCGCGAGGCCGTTCCAGGCAAGAGCCGGCTATCGCGATCGGGGGCGGTTGTGGGG